>DAOWDF010000031.1 GCA_030639165.1 Alphaproteobacteria bacterium | reverse complement strand
CCGCCAAACCAGAGAAGATCGGTTTTAGCTTTAAGTATGGCGCGCATAAGTTCATTAGGAGTTACAACTTTTTCCTCGATATCAAATTTTGCGCGGATTTCAGGTGTAAGGGTTAGCTTTTTATCGCTGCGGTTATATATGCGCCCGCCCTTGGAGAGTGTGGACTCATCATATTGATCCCATCCACCGATGTTATCAAACAGGCGTTTACGCTCTTTATATGATTTAGCAGTATCTGGATCAGGGTCACAGAAAATATGCAAGTGGTTGAACGCTCCAACTAAGCGGATATGTTTTGATAATAACATTCCATTACCAAATACATCGCCGCCCATATCGCCAACGCCGGCTACTTCAAATGGTTGTTTTTGTGTATCGTGACCAAATAGGCGGAAGTGATACTTTACGGATTCCCACGCTCCGCGTGCGGTAATGCCCATTTTCTTATGGTCATATCCAGCAGAGCCACCAGAAGCAAATGCATCATCCAGCCAGAAGTCGTAATCTTGTGATAGGCCATTGGCTATATCGGAAAATGTAGCTGTACCTTTATCGGCGGCGACCACAAGATACGGGTCATCGCCATCACGGCGCACTACATCTTTTGGGGCTATAATTTTTTTACCAGACTGATTATCTGTTATATCGAGCATACCACGGATAAAGGTTTTATAGCATTCTATGCCTTCTGCTCTGAATTCTTCACGGCTATTTATCGGGGTTTTGACTACGAAGCCACCCTTGGAACCCATAGGCACAATTACAGAGTTTTTAACCATTTGTGCCTTCATCAGGCCAAGAACTTCGGTACGGTAATCTTCGTGGCGATCAGACCAACGTAAGCCACCACGGGCAATTTTATCTCCGCGTAGGTGAATTGCTTCAACTTTTGGAGAGCATACGAATATCTCCTTAAATGGCTTAGGAGCAGGCATATCAGTGATTTGCGCGCAATCGAATTTTAGCGACAAGTATGGCTTAGAGCTACCATCAGTTTGTTTCTGGAAGTAATTAGTTCTGATGGTTGCATTAATCAGCTCCAAAATTATTCGTAGAATACGGTCATCGTCACTTGAGGTAACGCCATCTAGTTTTTTGTTAATTTTAGCTATGTACTTACTTTCAGATTGTTTTGAATCATTAGAACCTTTGGGGTCGTGCATAAATTTAAATAAATCAACTAAAATACGGCTAATATCCGAATTTTCTGTAAGAGCTTTTGCTATATAGGAGCTGCCAAATGATATGCGCAATTGTTTAATATAGCGTACGTATGAGCGTAAAATGGTTGTTTCATGCCAATTTAGCCCAGCACTTAAAACAAGCTTGTTGAGGCCATCATTCTCTATTTCTTTGTCCCATGCCTTAACAAATGCAGTCTCAAAGTCTTCTTTTACATCATCGATGATAACATCATTTTTAATATCTGATGCTTCTAGTAAGAAATCGTGAATCCATACAGGTTGATCAGCGCCATCGGGGTTTATTTCAAATGGTAATTCGGAAATAACGCGCAAGCCCATATCTTCTAATATAGGTAGTGCATCGGATAATATTACAGGCGATCCAACATGGAACATTTTCAAGCGGATTTTTTTCATGTCCATATAAGTTGGACGGTATAAGTCCAGAACTATACTGCCATTTGATAGTGCTTGTTCAACCTTTTCAATATCAAATACAGAATATTTTGCTTGATAAATGGAGGTGTATGCAACAGGGAAAGCATTTGCATAGCGCAAGGTAAGGTCTGTTATTTTATTATCATCTTCATGGGCATCGCTCAGGGCTTGTGATAGTTTCTCCCCCCAAGTTTGTCCGCAATCGCGTAAACGCTGCTCAAGATGCTCGGGATTTATATTTGGCGGGTCGTTTTGGCTGATATTTATTACATACATCACGCGCGCGAATACAGAGTCGTCTAGTGTTGTGTAGAAATTAACACAAGTACCATTAGTTTCTTCTTCCAATATACTTTCAATATTTTTGCGTAATTTTGTACCAAAACGATCACGTGGAATATAAACAAGACATGAGATGTAGCGCCCGAATGAGTCTTTGCGCATAAATAGTGCGATACGTTGGCGTTCTTGCAGGCGAATAATATCCTGACATATATTGAATAGCTCATCAGGCTCTAGTTGGAATAGTTCGTCACGTGGATATTTTTCTAAAATATGGCGTAGGGCTTTGCCGTTATGAGAGCCGCCAATAAATCCAGATTTTGCAATTGTCTCTTCAACTTTTGTACGTAGATAAGGTACATCACTAACGCTTCTTGAATATGTAACAGAGGTAAATAGTCCTAAGAATAACTTTTCTCCAATTACGGTTCCGTTGTCATCGTAGGTTTTGATCGCGATGCAGTCCATTGGTACACTTCTGTGTACTGTGGATAGGCGATTTGTTTTCGATATGGAAACGGACGGCAGCCGACGGCGTAATTCTTGCAAATTACGCGGTAGTCCTTCTTCGCTCTCAGTTATATATGCAGGGTTAATATTATCATGGAGCAGGCCAAGACCTGATTTTGTAATTGTTTTGCTGGATAATCCATTTTTACCCTCGATGAATTTATATTCTCGATAGCCTAATAGGGTGAAATTATTATTGTGAAGATAATCAAGAAAAGAACAATATT
>DAOWDF010000101.1 GCA_030639165.1 Alphaproteobacteria bacterium | reverse complement strand
GATATATCTGCGATCCCTACATATTTAATTGCTAAATTTGCAAGGCAGAGCGTAAGTGTTGCTCTATCTGGTGATGGCGGAGATGAGATGCTTGGCGGGTATAATCGCCATATATCTGCCCCTAAGATATGGAATACGATTAATAATATACCTGCAAATTTGCGTAGCCCCTTTGCAAAGATAATAACATCAGTGCCGCCGCATATTTGGGATAAAATGCGCAGCAATCGCCCGCAATTTGGATCCCATATGCATAAATTTGGCGGGGCATTAAATAAGAGATGTGAAGGCGATGTCTATCTTAGCCTGATAAGCCAATGGCAAAAACCAAAGGATCTAGTTATTGATGGCGCGGAGGGGATAGTTCCATTAGTTGATCCTGATATGCAGGTTGAGGATTTAAGCTTTGCCGAAGAGATTATGTATTGGGATACTATATCCTATTTAAATGGTGATATATTAACCAAAGTTGATCGTGCGAGCATGGCGGTTAGCTTGGAAGCGCGCTCTCCTTTGCTTGATCAGAGAATATATGAATATGTCTGGCGATTGCCTATGGATCATAAAATCTATAAAAATCAAGGCAAGTGGTTGTTACGCCAAGTTTTGAATAATCACGTACCAGAAGAATTGTTTGATCGCCCAAAACAGGGCTTTAGCGTCCCTATTGCAGATTGGCTGCGCGGAGATTTAAAGGAATGGGCAAGCGAGCTTCTAGATGAAAAAGCCTTGCGCGAACAGGGTCTGTTGGATTATAAAATGGTTAGCAAAATCTGGGAAGATCACCTAAAGGGGCGCGGCAATCATGCACAAAAACTCTGGACGGTTCTAATGTTTCAGGCATGGCACAAACATTGGATAGAAAAATGATAAAAACTAACCGCGTCATCCCCTTGATTTTGTGCAAACAAAATTTAACTAAGGGGATCTATATGTCAGCAGCTTTGCTGCTGCCCTTAATGGATATCCGCGGGTATGACGACTTATTAGCTAAGGTTATTGTATAATGAAAAAGATATTATATATATTTGACGCATCGGACTGGGAAAGCCGCATAGAGGTTGCTCATGGCGCGCAGAAAAAAGGCTATGATATTGTAATTGGCCTTATTAATGGAAAAGAAGATATAGCAGCTAAATTCCCAGAATTTAAAATCACCCATTTAAAGAAATCAAATAATAGCATTGGTGTGCTGTCCTCGCTGCATATGGTTAAGGATATAAGTGATCTCATCAAGCAAGAAGAGCCGCATATAATCCACGCTGTTACCCTAAAATATGCATTTATGTGCGGGCTTGCAGCATTACCATTTAGTAAAGAGATCCGCAAAATATATACCTTGGCTGGATTAGGGTATTTATTCCGTAGCCATGACAAAAAATCTGTTATGCTGCGCAATATATTGCGGCCTATTTTGACTTTTATATTGCGGCGTCAGAATACAACTCTGATATTCCAAAATCAGGATGATCTTGACCTAATGGTTATAGGTAAATATGCGCGCCGTGAGAACACTATATTAATTAAGGGCTCAGGTGTTTATCTCGATAGATTTACTCCCGCTCCTAGCAATGAAGGTGAAAAAGAACCTATCGTTCTTATGCCTACAAGGCTTGTGCATGATAAGGGCGTAAATATATTTATCGAAGCAGCGCGTATATTAAAGGAGCGCGGAACTATAGCTAAATTCCAGATTGCAGGCGGTGAAACCAAACACAATCCCAGAGCTATATCCAAAGCTCAAATGCTGGAGATGCTCAAAGGCGGAGAGGTCGAATGGCTAGGTAGGGTTAATGACCTGCCTGAACGGCTATCACATGCTAGCCTGATTGTTTATCCATCTCATTATGGTGAGGGAGTGCCGCGTGTATTATTAGAAGCATGCGCTGCAGGACGCGCGATTGTGACTACCGATCATGCTGGCTGCAAAGAAGCGGTTAAAGACGGGGTAAGCGGCCTGCTAGTCCCTGTTAGAGACGCGCATAAAACTGCTGATGCTATGGAAGAATTACTAAATAACCATGAAAAGCGTATCTCCATGGAATTAGAAAGCCGTAAATTAGCAGAAGAAGAATTTGATATTCATATAATCGCCAAGAAAACATTAGCCGTATATAGTTAGCTATTGTTATTACCTTCAAATAATTTTGTATTAGAGCTTAGAAATTCTTCATGTAGATCAACCGTGTCACGCACGCCTAAATCATCAAAATGCGCATCAAGCCATGCGGCCATAGTATC
>DAOWDF010000142.1 GCA_030639165.1 Alphaproteobacteria bacterium | reverse complement strand
TCGAGGTCGTCAACACTGCCCTTCCAGATAATCTTTCCTTCATAGATCATTGCCACATAATCAGCAATTTTTCTAACGCTGCCCATATCGTGAGTAATAGATAGAGCAGTTGCGCCAAGCCCCTGAACTTGCTCAACAATCAAATCATTAATTACATCTGCCATAATCGGATCAAGACCAGTTGTTGGCTCATCAAAGAATATAATCTCTGGAGAAATAGCAACAGCTCGCGCTAAGCCAACGCGTTTTTGCATACCTCCAGAAATCTCGGCAGGATATAAATTAGTAACCTTAGGATCAAGCCCTACGGCTATAATTTTTTCGATAGCAATTCCCTTGGCTTTAGCCTTGTTCATGCCGTGCCCGTGAATAAGACCAAATGCTACATTCTCCCATATCTTAAGGGAATCAAATAAGGCTGCTCCTTGAAATAACATACCAAATTTACGCATAAACTCGGAACGAACCTTAAGGTTTCTACCAACGCTTTCTTTACCGTCAATTAAAATAGATCCCGAATCCGGTTCCAACAGCCCTAAGATACATTTAATCATAACGGATTTACCCGTGCCCGACCCGCCAATTACCACCAAAGATTTACCCTCTGGGACGCTTAAATCGAGATCATTTAAAACATAGTTGCTACCAAATGATTTAGTAACCCCGCGTAAATCTATTTTATTTTTTGTCTGCTCTATGCTCATGAGAAAAATATCTGTGTTAGAAGATAGTTGAATATCAAAATTAATATAGATGAGGATACGACAGCGTTTGTAGTAGCTGCGCCCACCCCTTGCGCGCCACGCGCTGAATTAAACCCATGATAACAGCCCATAATTGCGACAATAAAGCCAAAGCATGCCGCCTTTAATAAACCAGACACAACATCCATTTGCTCTAAAATATCCCATGTCTGTGATAGAAAGCTTGCGGGGCTGAACCCTAGCGAATAAACAGCAACAAGATAGCCACCCATGATTCCGATAATATCACCAAGTAATACTAATATTGGCAACATAAGGGTAGAAGCAATCAAGCGCGGAGCGATAAGGTATTTAAATGGGTTAACCGATAAAGTGCGCAGCGCGTCAATTTGCTCAGTCACCCGCATAGTTGCAATTTCTGCGGCTATAGCCGCTCCTACGCGCCCTGCAACCATAAGGCCAGCCAGAACAGGGGCTAGCTCTCTGGTAACTGATAATACCACCACGCCAGCAATTGCACCTTCGGCATTGAATCTGGAGAACCCAGTATGGCTCTGCAAGGCAAGTACCATTCCTGTAAAAAGGGTTGTCATACCAACAACAGGCAATGAATAATAGCCAATATCTATTAATTGACGTAAAAGCTGCGATGGGAAGAATGGTGGAGCAAAACAATGCTTGACGCTGCGGATTGTGAAATCGGCAAGGCGGCCTGTGGCTCTAATAAAACCTATGATGCTTCCGCCTATATATGCAAAAAACCCAAGGAATATATCGGTTGATTTTGTTATCATTTGCTCTTAATCGCTATTTATAATTTAAGTGACAAATATTAGAGTAAATAGATATACTCGTCCACAATCAAATTGCAGTTATTACAGATATAAATCATGAAGATTAAAACTATTAGCGCCGAAGACCTTATATGTATGGATAGTTATGCAGAAGCACATAACTTACGCATTGAACTGGCATATGCCAGCAGCGATAACTTACTGTTTGGCGAGCGCATATATCGTGACGGGGCTAAGCTTTGGCTGCACAAGGACTTGGCTAAAATAACATTGAGAGCAGCAGAAATTTGCTTTGAAAAACATGGGTTGCATTTTGTGCTTTATGACGGGCTGCGCACTATTGAGGCGCAAAGCGCGATGATGGAAACAAGCCGCGTAAAGGATAATCCGCACTGGCTGGAAGAGCCGCGCTTGCTCTCACCTGCTGGAACTGGAGGACATCCGCGAGGAATGGCAATTGATATTGGCCTAGAGGATAGCAAAGGAAAGCTTATCGATATGGGATGCGCCTTTGACTATCTCGCCGAAGACCCAACTGCTGAGCATAACCCTGCGCACCGTGAATATGCACACAAGCAAAATATAGTTAATAACCGCAAGATTTTAGATGATTGCATGGAAGGAGCGGCTCAGTTGCTAAATATTGATCTTATAGCGCTGTCCGAAGAATGGTGGGATTTTAGGTTGCCAGCAGATATTTATAATCAATATGAGCCGTTATCAGACGCAGAGTTGCCAGAGCATATGCGCCTAACTAATATATGACCTTTTATAGCGCGAGCCAAGACTGGTGAGTATTTCATATGATATAGTACCAGCACTCTTGGCCAAATCATCTACTGATTGATTTTTGCCAATAATTTCAACAACATCTCCAATATCTGGATAACCTTCCTCTGGCACTTCTGATAGATCACAAATCACCAAATCCATAGAAACACGACCTCGAATAGGCAGTCTATAGCCATTCCAATATAGGGCTCCTCCATTTTCAAGTGAGCGCAAGATACCATCAGCATAACCAATTGCAATAGTGGCTATGTTTGTATCTTTTTCAAAAATATAAGTTCCGTTATAGCCAGCCGCCTCGCCCTTTTTAACGCTCTTAATTTGCAAGACAGGCGCACCTAAAGAAACCACGTTATCATTATAAAGAGCAATTCCAATCCGCGTTAAATCCATGTGATAATCTGGTGATAGCAATACCCCTCCAGAATTGCATAGTGAGGCTTTAACGCTTTTAAAATGCTTTCTGATTTTAGAAAAAATCTGATATTGCTGTGCGTTTAGGGGGCTATCTTTTTCCTCACTTGAAGAAAAATGGCTCATAATATATTGGAGGTCTATCCCATCAATCAATGATTTATCAGCGCATAATATTTCTGCTTCATAAGAGGGTAAACCAAGACGGTTCATGCCGGTATCAAAATGAATGATTGCAGGTAACTTTGTATCGGCTTCATATGCAAATGCCTTATATGATGCAATCTCAGATAAAGAATTAAGAACTGGTATTAAGTTATACTCACGATAAGCATAACGCTCAGGGTTATAAAATCCGTTAAGTATATAAATATTGGCACTTGAAATAATACCCCGAAGCTCTATTCCTTCATCCAAATTAGCAACAAAGAAACGCTGAGCTCCTGCCCTGTATAAAGCTGGCGCGACATGAATAATTCCTAGCCCATAGGCATCGGCCTTTACACAAACAGCAGTCTCGCAAGAGTTAGCGCTTATATTATCAATTGTTTGATAGTTTTGTGCAATCGCGCCAAGGTTAATTGTAAGTTCACCACTAAGAGCCATAATACACCCCTAATAGCTATTGCCTGTATCATGAACCTCATCAAGATCACTAAACCTTGTGACATGACCATCAAAATGCATTTTCACTGTTCCGATGGGGCCGTGACGAGCTTTAGCGATAATACATTCGCCAATATTTAACGCTCTTTCACACTGCTCCTGCCATTGCATATGTTTCTCACTACCAATATCAGGCTCCGCGCGGTGAAGGTAATATTCCTCGCGATAAACAAACATAACAATATCAGCATCTTGCTCAATAGAACCTGATTCACGCAAGTCTGATAGCATCGGGCGTTTATCTTCACGTTGCTCAACCGCACGCGATAGCTGGGATAGAGCCATAACAGGGATATTAAGCTCTTTAGCAATGGCCTTTAAACCACGCGTAATTTCTGATACTTCCTGCACACGATTTGTCTCACTTTGACGTGAACCTGTCCCACGTAAAAGCTGTAAATAATCGATAATAAGAAAATCTAGCCCATGCTGACGCTTCAAGCGCCTCGCTCTTGTGCGCACTGCACCAATACTAAGAGCTGGCGTATCGTCAATATGAAGCGGCACTTGTGAAAGTTCTTGGCTAGCCTTAACAAACTTCTGGAAATCATCCTGACTTATATCGCCTTGTTTAATAGCGTGCCCAGAAATATTTGCACAGTCAGATAATATACGGGATGCTAGCTGATCAGATGACATCTCAAGCGAGAAGAAACCAACGCGTGCGCCTTCTTTACCGCCGCTTTGCGCGTAAGCTTTGGCTGAATTATATGCAATATTAGTGGCCAGTGCGGTTTTACCCATAGAAGGTCTTCCCGCAAGAATTAGCAAATCAGAAGGGTGTAAGCCCCCAAGCTGTTTATCCATATCGCGCAAGCCTGTTGTTTTACCTGTCACATGTCCTTTTGTCTTGAATGCATTTTCTGCAACTTCAATAGAAACCAATACCGAATCACGCAAGGAAGTAAAACCACCACTACTATCACCGCTTTCTGCCAATGAAAAAAGCCGTGACTCGGCCATTTCAACCGTGTCCATTGCTTCACTTTCA
Organism: Alphaproteobacteria bacterium; assembly: GCA_030639165.1. Lineage (GTDB taxonomy): Bacteria > Pseudomonadota > Alphaproteobacteria > Micavibrionales > Micavibrionaceae > UBA1672. The sequence continues at coordinate 1,506 of DAOWDF010000142.1, read as the reverse complement.
AGCTTATGATCATGAGCCTCATTAACCATATCCTCGCCAAGACCAACCAGCTCACGGCGTAGATATAGCTCATAAACTGTTTGGGCGTAATCACGCGCATTGATAACGCTGATGATAGAGCCAGCTAGATCAGCTAAATAAGCTCCTCCGCCTAGTTCCGCCAGATCCTCATCTTTTTCAAAATAGCTTTTCAGAGTTACTGGAGATGCAGTTTGACCGCGATCAATGAACTGGCTTATTGCAGTAAATATACGCTGATGCACAGGCATAAAAAAATGCTCCGGCCTTAGCAAATCACCGATTTTCTCATAAGCACGATTATCCACCAGAACCGCCCCAAGCAAACCTTGCTCAGCCTCGGCATTATGCGGCAACACACGATAATGTGGGCTATCGGATTGATTACTTTCCATGTGGGGTGATGAATTATGATCCGCACCCGCAAATTGTTCTAAAACTACATTATTATTCATAAAGAAAAACTAGCAAATACATGACGCACTTGCTAGCTCTTAATTATTTTATAATGTGAATATCGGGGATATTATTCCTCGGACTCGCTATCAGATGAATCTGACGCTGTTTCAGCTTCAGTTTCAGCTTCAACTTCTTCACTTGCAACAGGCTCTTCTTCATATTGATTGTTATCAGCAATCAAAGCGCGGCCTGTATCTGCTTGCATTTTAGCTTCCTCAGGTGAGCGAGCAATATTAACTGTTAATTCAACTTTAACTTCAGGGTGAAGTACTACTTCAACAACGAATAAGCCGATTGTTTTAATATTGTCGTTCAAACGAACCATATTTCTTGTGATTTCTTCCTTAGATATCTCGGAAATGATGGCTGCTATATCACGAGAGTTAACAGAACCAAAAAGCTGACCGGCTTCAGAAGCCTGCCTGATTAGTGGAGCTTTAATTCCTTCAAGCTTTTTAACTAGCTTCTCAGCTTCTTTTTGCTTGGTAGCACTAGTAGCTTCGATAGATTTCTTCTGAGCTTCGAAATACGCAATATTTGCCTTACTTGCACGTAAAGCTTTCTTTTGTGGTAAAAGGAAGTTACGAGCAAAACCCGGCTTAACACTTACGACTTCACCAATTTTGCCGAGCTTTTCAACACGCTCCAGCAATATGACTTGTATAGATGACATTATCTTTCTCCTAAAATACTTAAATTAGCGACGATTGCTGCTTTGTGAGCGCTGTTCGCTTCCTTGTTCTAGATAAGGCAATAGACCCATGAAACGAGCGCGTTTAATAGCTTTTGCTAGCTCGCGTTGTTTCTTTTGAGATACTGCTGTGATACGACTTGGGATAATTTTCCCACGTTCGGAAATGTAACGGCCTAATAGACGTGTGTCCTTCCAGTCAATTACCGGCGCGTTAGGGCCAGTAAATGGACATGTCTTTTTACGACGGAAAAACGGGCGTTTTACAGTTGGAGCATCAGTAGCAGACATTATGCAGTCTCCCTCTTGTTATATGTTCTCTTTGGTTTATCATCATC
>DAOWDF010000053.1 GCA_030639165.1 Alphaproteobacteria bacterium | reverse complement strand
GATACTGACGCTTTTTTAGAATAGAGAGCTGGATTGGAAAGTTTTCGTGATAAATCATTGAGAGTTTGCTCGCTCAAGCAAAAATATAAGCCATCCATAGACCCAAAAATATTGTAAATTGTTCCAGGAGTGTAGCCAATTTCTTTTGCTATGCGCCGCGCGGTAAGCTTTGAAAAGCCTTCGTTTTCTACTATTTCTTTTGCTGTTTTCAAGGTTATGGATTTCAGCTCCCTCCTTGTATGATCACTGCGCCGCGCCATTAAATATGTCCTTATTGTTATAGCTCACATTACCACCCTTTTGAACGATGTTCAATATCTTCTTGCAACAAAGTGCGATATCTTGCTATAATTAATTATTGAACACTGTTTAATTAATTAAGGAGAAGAATAATGCGAATATTAAAATTATGCTTAATTTGTTTATGTTTATCATCATGTAGCGGTGGTATATTAGGACAAACCTTTGATTGCACTGATTTAAAACGCTTAGATAATTGTATAATATTCGGTGTAAATGATAATAAAAGAGAGTACAAAAAGGTCAGCAATTATAGTAAGAGCGCAAACACTAAATATTACAAAACATACACGCCACGTAAAATTACCAAACCAGCTAAAACTTGGGGTAAGTAATTTATATTGGTTATGAATAGATTTATGAAAGTAAATTGCCTATTATCTGAAAATGCAGAATTTAGGAAAAACATTATCGCAGCTTAAGGAGCAGAGCCGTTATCGCTCATTAAAACTGCCGCATGGTATTGATCTTACTTCCAATGATTACCTTGGAATGGCGCAGCATACTGCCTTGCGCGAAACGGCCATACGGGCGCTGCGTGATGGAATTGATATAGGAGCAGCAGGATCACGGCTTTTGCGCGGCCACACTACTGCTCATGCAGAGCTAGAAGAGTTTGCATCTGCCCATTTCAATGCGGGAAGAGCGCTTTATTTCCCTACAGGATTTCAGGCCAATTATGCTCTTCTTACAACCCTGCCCGAGCGCAGAGATATAGTTTTATATGATGAGCTTATACATGCCAGCATGCGCGATGGCTTAAATGCTGGGAAATATAAGAGCTATAGATTTACCCATAATGATTTGAATAATCTGGAAGATTTGTTGGAGCGCTATAGAAACAGCGCGGATAATATCTATATAGCGGCAGAAACCCTATATTCCATGGATGGAGATTTTGCGCCTCTAGAGGATATACACGCTCTCGCCCAGCGCTATGACGCTACCTTAATAGCTGACGAGGCGCATGCGACTGGCATTTACGGCGACCAAGGCAAAGGTCTTGCCTATGAAATTATCGCTAAACATGGCTATGATAATTTAATCACGGTGCATACTTGCGGCAAAGCCATTGGGGTTGCTGGCGGGCTTATCTGCGCTAACTCAGAAGTAGTAGATTATTTGATAAATAAGGCTCGCCCCTTTATATATTCTACCGCGCCCATACCATTACAGGCTCTATTAGTGCAAAAGTCACTGGAAATATTGGCAAGTGATGATGGTAAAAATCGTCGTGATAAGCTATTGCTGTTGAGCAAAAGAGCAAAAGAGCTGTTTAATGGGGAAGGCTCACAAATAGTGCCTATAATATTGGGCGAAGATGCGAAAGCCGTAGAAATAGCCAAAGCTATGCAAGATCAGGGCTATGATATCAGAGCTATCCGCCCGCCGACAGTACCGCAAGGCACCGCGCGCCTGCGATTGTCTTTAAGCTCTAATCTAGACGAAGATATTTTACAAAACTTTGCAGATGCGCTAGAACAGATGTCATGAGTAAATTTATAATCACAGGCACAGATACAGATATCGGCAAGACCGTATTTAGTGCTGCCCTTATGTTAGGGTTAGAGGCGGCTGGAGCCGCTCCTCATTACTGGAAGCCGGTGCAATCAGGCATAGAGGGTGATGTTGATACAAGGCGAGTGCAAAAGCTTACCCAACTTCCTAAAGAGCGCTTCTTGCCAGAGAGCTACCTATTCAGCGAACCACTTTCTCCGCACCGCGCAGCCGAAATAGATGGAGCGCATATTGATACGGATGCATTACAACCCCCTGATGTAGATGGCGATTTAATAATTGAAGGCGCTGGCGGACTTATGGTTCCGCTAACCCGTGATAACTTACAAGTAAATCTATATAAGAAATGGAATATACCGCTTATACTTTGTACGCGCACGGGGCTTGGCACTATTAACCACACACTCCTCTCCCTCGAAGCCATATGGTCGCGCAATATTTCCCTTAAAGGAATCGTGTTTATCGGCGAGGAAAATAAGGATAATATCCGCACTATTAAGGAGTTTTCAAAGGCGAAAATATTAGGGCATTTGCCAATTATTGATCCAATAGATAAAGATACGTTAATCGCTGCATTTGCTGATAATTTCGATATCAAGGATTTCACCTAGATGAGTAGTAATAGCTCACCTCTCTGGCACCCATATACGCAGCATGCAATAAACCCCAACTCTATGCATATTGATAGAGCATCGGGGGGGCATCTATTTTCAGGTGATAGGAAAATTATCGACGCCATATCGAGCTGGTGGGTGATAACTCATGGTCATTGTCACCCTAAAATTGTAAGCGCGGTGCAGGAGCAAGCGGCAAAATGTGATCAGGTTATATTTGCAGGATTTACACATGAACCAGCAGAAGATCTAGCGCATAAACTTCTTAAATATAGTAATCACCTAAGCAATGTTTTTTTATCCGATAGTGGATCTACCGCCGTAGAAGTTGCATTGAAAATGGCGATAGGGTATTGGGAGCATAGCTCAAAACCGCGTAGGAAAATCATCGCGCTGGATGGTGGCTATCATGGTGATACATTTGGCACTATGTCGGTAGGCGGGCGTAGTATTTATCATAAACTGTACGAACCGTATTTATTTGAAGTGGGGCGCATACCCTTCCCTTCGGCGGGTTTTGAGCATAAAACATTTGAAGCATTAGAAGCTCTTCTGAAAAATAACAAAGATGATATTGCGGCTTTTGTATTCGAGCCATTATTGCAAGCTGCTGGCGGAATGAGGCTCTATTCAACTGACGCTCTTAAGATCATGGTTGATATGTGCAAGGAGCATGATGTTTTAATTATCGCCGATGAAGTTATGACT
>DAOWDF010000122.1 GCA_030639165.1 Alphaproteobacteria bacterium | reverse complement strand
TTCTTGCATAATCAAATTCACAAAATACCACTAAATATGATTGGCACACTTCTTACACAGGCGTTTGAAGAAAAACTAAACCTTCATGAAATAGCTATCATAACGGTTAACTTTGCAAAAACCATAGATAAAGGGGTGTATGGTAAAGAAACGGGTATAGCTGCAAATATAATACACAAACATATTCCCAAAATATCAAATAAAACCAAAACAGCGATTAGTGATAAAAATTTTGGAAGAGGTAATATATGTAGTAACCTCCAAAATATTCTACAATTTTTTATATTAATGAGACGACAGCCATCTACAGATACAATGGCTATATTAAAAGACAGCATAACCTCAAATTTAGAACATTGCTCAAACAGTGATATAGCTCATATATTTTCCCAAATGGGCAACCTATCCTTACAAATGGGTAATAGTTTTATACAGCAGACTACTGACAAGTTTTTAAAGGATTTGGGCAACCTTAAGCCTAACCAAGCGGTTAATTTTCTGCACTCACTAGCCATCATTGATGCTGTTAATGAATTTAATGGCATAAGTAAGCCTCATATAAGAAACGTATTTGAGCAATTAGTGAACAACCAAGAATTCAACAATTTATTAATACAGGCTAAAAACACAACTAAAAACCAACGACAATTATTGCATGCTGCATACTGGTTTAAAGGCATAGATCTTTTTGAATACCCAAAAGAAACAAACAACAAATCTAAACTTGAAATACATATAGCTGATAAACTGACAGAATATAAAAATAATATTAAATTACTCAGCACAAAACCACACAACATTACAAAATCAACTATTGATTTAAAGTTTGAGTTTAACAATCATATTTATTACCTTGAATGTGATGGAGGTTACCACTTCATCAAAACACCAGATGGTAATGATGTGACATTTGATGGTTCTACAATTCTTCAAACTGCATTAAAGGTAAAACGTGACAATGACCTTACTATTCTAAGGCTACCCGCTGTAATACACAACAGAATAGATAATGTATGGGACATGTTCTTAGAACAAAACGGACACCCAGAATCAGGTAGCTACACATTTAATAAAGAAGGAATACTAATACCATTTCACAACGAACCAGAAGCAATAACCTACTCTAAACATCAAGCAATAAACGCTGTGGATCTTCTAGTGCCTGCTTGATACGTACGAGCGAGCTAACCGCCTCACGGCCGTCAACAATGCGGTGATCATAGCTTTGCGCGAGATACATCATAGGACGCGCCTCGATCGAACCATCTTTCATCACCATAGGGCGTTTCTGGATAGTATGCATTCCTAAAATACCAGATTGCGGAGTATTCAAGATCGGCGTAGACATAAGCGAGCCAAAAACTCCGCCATTAGTGATAGTATAAGTACCGCCGCTCATCTCATCCATTGAGAGCTTACCAGTGCGCGCACGTGTACCAAAATCAACGATTTTCGCCTCGATCTCCGCCATGCTCATCTGGTCAACATCACGCAGAACTGGAACAACTAGCCCTTGCGGCGTAGAAACCGCAACACCTATATTATAGTAATTCTTGTAAACAATCTCATTACCATCAATTTCCGCATTAACCGCTGGAAATTCCTTCAAAGCCTGAATAGCTGCTTTAATAAAGAACGACATAAAACCAAGTTTAGTTCCGTGGCGTTTCTCAAAGATTTCCTTATATTCACCGCGCAACTCCATAACAGGGCCCATATCAACCTCGTTAAAAGTTGTAAGCATAGCCGCAGTATCTTGTGCCTCTTTCAAACGACGTGCAATAACTTGACGAAGTTTAGACATTTTCACGCGTTCCTCGCGTTCAGCCGCAGGTCTTGGCGCAGCTGGAGCAGCAGATTTAGCAGGAGCAGAAGAAGCCACTCCACTAGCCAAAGCTTTTTGAACATCTTCCTTAGTAAGACGACCATCTTTACCGCTCGCAGGAATTTGCGCAGCATCAAGGTTATTATCATTAATTAACTTACGAACCGCAGGCGATGTTTTCGGAGCATCAGAAGTCTTAGCATCCACTTTCTCCACCTTAGGTGCGGCCGCAGCAGCCTCTTTCTTAGGAGCAACAGGCTTCGCAGCGTCATTAGCAACTGCGCCAACTTCCATCTCACCCAATACCGCGCCAACTTCAACAGTTTCACCCTCACCAACATTTATGCTAGTAACCACACCATCCGCAGGCGCATTAACTTCCAAAGTAACCTTATCGGTCTCAAGTTCTAAAATAGGCTCATCTGCCTTAACAGCTTCGCCTTCCTTTTTAATCCACTGCGCAACAGTCGCTTCACTAACAGATTCACCAAGCGTTGGAACAACAATTTGAGTCATTTTAAGGGGTCTTTCATTGAATTACTTTTCCCATGTAATATGCACTTAAGCCCTTATAAAATCAAGGGGGCATAGGCACTTAAAAATGCTTCCAGCCTAAATTTTTATCATCAATCTGAATACTACCTTTATTCAACAATTCTAAACCCAAACCTTCACTTTTAAACTTTCCTATAACCAAAGGATTTAATTCAAGTTTTTCGAGCCCTACAATCATATCCTCTAGATTATTAGGTGGTACAGCCATAGCCAGCTCATAATCATCGCCGCCACTTATAACGTCAGCTAATTCAACCACACCATCATCAATAGCGGTTCTAACTTCGTCGGAAAACACTATGCGCTCAAGGTCAATTTCCGCGCCAAGCCCAGAAGAATCGGCTATATGCATGATATCAGATAACAAGCCATCAGATATATCTATCGCAGCATTTGCATACTCACGCACTAATTTAGCGGCAACATTGCGTGGCTGTGGAATGCGATAGCGCTCAACCGCGCCAGAATAGCCCCCATCACCTTGCAGGGATTTAAGCCCCAAATAAGCATCGCCAACCGCGCCAGTAACAACGCCAACCGCAAGAACACAAACCGAGCAGTTTCACTCCATGCACCGCCGTGGCCGGCGCAACATTTTGTGATGGCCGAAGGAGAACTTGCTGATGATTTCCAACCCGAATCCAACTTCGATTTGCGTGGTCGACCCCAGCGCCGACGACTACGAGTCGCTGAGCGAATCGGCGCCACGCCAAGGCGCAAAGATCACGTTTTTTAGAAACGCACGGTCGGCGCTA
>DAOWDF010000309.1 GCA_030639165.1 Alphaproteobacteria bacterium | reverse complement strand
TTCTTTGTAACCATGCCGCCATTTGAGGCTTTAGAGCCGCTATCATCGCTCAGCTCCAGCCCTCTTTGGCGGCCGCCTAAAAGCTCAAGATATACTTCGGCTAATAGCTCGGAATCCAGCAAAGCTCCGTGATATGTACGTGAGGTGTTATCGATGCTAAAACGGCGGCAAAGAGCATCAAGATTTGCTGGAGAACCAGGGAATTTCTTACGCGCCATCATAAGTGTATCAACCACCCTGTTCCACGCAATCGGCTTGTGGCCAACGCTTTCCAGCTCAAAGTTTAGAAATTTCATATCAAATTCAGCGTTATGGATGACTAGAGTAGAGTCATCGGCGATAAAATCCATGAACTCCATATAGCAAGCCGCGAATATAGGCTTATCCTTAATAAACTCGTCCGTTATACCGTGAACTGCCGTGGCATCTGCGGGAATGTCTCGCTCCGGATTGATATAAATCTGGCAGGTGCGCCCTGTGGGCATAAGATTAACCAGCTCAACCGCGCCGATCTCAATAATGCGGTCGCCCTTAAACGGATCCATACCCGTAGTTTCAGTATCTAATACAATCTCGCGTGCCATGACCTCACCTTAAAACAAAATCTCCCTAAGCCAAAGCATAAAAGGAATAAATGCCAGCGCCAATATTGTTGTGATTAGCACCATGCATGATGTCAAAGCGGGGTGGAGATCTAGCTTTGTTGCATAGGCAACGGTATTTGCAGCCAGCGGGCAAGCGCAGATCAATATTATAAATAGATGCGCAGTATCAGGAAGTATGTGTAAATAATGAAGATCGGCTAGCACCCATAATATGCCCAGACATGGCCATAATATATAACGCAGAATAGCTATACCTATAAAGAATTGCGTGTCAAAACGAAAACCTTCCATTTTTGATAGCCCCGCGCCAATTAACATCATCCCCAATATTATTGTCGTCCCTGTAAAACGCTCCCAATAATCTAGCATAACGGTTGATAGCTCAAACCCGAGTAAATTTATAACTATGCCTAATAATGCGCCGTATATAATCGGGAGTTTTGCCACCCTTACTAAACTGTCCCTGACGTTGAAATGGCCGCGCACTCCATAATAATACCCTAATGTGCAATCAAAGATAAAAAGCGGCATCACCATGATCATATAAAGGCTGAGCCATTCTTGCCCTGCAATAGCAAGTGCGATTGGAATGCCGAAATAAGTAGCGTTAGAGCTAACCCCCATCAGGCCGATGAGGTTTTTGCGCTTATCATTATTACCCCAGAAAAATCCAGACCCATGATAGATGGTGATGGAGGCTATAACAGATATTGACGCTATGATGAGTGGCGGTAGTGAATATTCAAGCGTGAAATCCATGGTCGCGGTTGCGCCAAACATAACCACGGGTAATATCGCATAGAGCATTATTGTCGCGATTGGCTCGACATCCAAATCCGCATATTTACCAATGATATAGCCTAGTAGGATTAGTCCATATAGGGGTAGAACATTACTGATTAAAACATCAAAGATCATGTTTTCCCTTTATATCAGCGATGATAACGTTGAGATCTTTCATGGTGTGGGCGATGTCTATGCCCGTGTTTATTGTATAATCACTTCTGGCGCATTTCTCTGTATTAGGGATTTGGGTTTTTAATATTACTTCGAATTTTTGGGCGCTCATATTCGGACGGGATAGGGCGCGCTCGCGCTGAATTTCCGCAGGAGCATCCACGGTTATCGTATAGTCCACTTCCTTATCTATTCCTGTTTCAAATAGAAGTGGAACGTCAAAGCAGATGATTTTCTTACCTGCTTCCTTGCATTCAGCGATAAATTCTTCTCTAGATTTGCGAACTAATGGATGCAGAATAGCCTCCAGCTTTTGCCTTTGCTTTGCATCATTAAAGGTAATATCACCAAGCTTTTCGCGATCTATAGACTCGCCATCATAGCTCTCTGGGAATGCTTTGATTATCTCGGGCATATTACCCTCAAGCAGACGGCGTACGTACGCATCTGAATCATGTACTGCTATATCCCTATCGCGCATCATAGCGGCAACAGTGGATTTCCCCATAGCGATTGAGCCTGTAAGCCCTAAAATAATCATGCTAGCACCAATTTCTCTAATGTTTTGTCAACTTCTGGCATAACCCCATGCCATAATTTAAAAGCAGGGCGCGCCTGATGGAGTAGCATACCTATGCCAGTAACAGTTTGAAACCCGTGGCTTTGCGCTTGTTTCAATAAATCGGTTTGCAGGGGCGAATAGACTATATCTGTGACCAGAGCATTGTTGTCTGCACCCGATATATCAATTGTAAGCGGAGGCTTGCCAGTCATGCCGAGGGCTGTTGTGTTAATAATAAGGCTAGCTCCCGAGCATATATCATTGCGATCACCCCAGTCAGCAACCTTAATAATTTTATTATTAAAGGCAGCTAAGCCTTGCGCCTTTTCTCGAGTGCGGTTGGTTATGATTATCTCCTGAGCGCCTTCTTGCAATAAAGCGTACAGCACAGCATTCGCCGCTCCACCTGCCCCTAAAACCACTATTCTACCTGAGGTGAAATCAAAGTCAGGAGCATTTTGTTTTATGTTTTGAATAAAGCCGTACGCATCCGTATTAGTGCCATAAAGCCTACCATTTTTAATAGTAACGGTATTTACTGCGCCGATGGATTTTGCCAGATCATCAATTTCATCGCATAACTCCATAATTGCAATTTTATGAGGTACGGTAACGTTAAATCCTGCATACCCCTTACCCACAAGCGCCTGTACGTCTGTACGTATATTGTCTGGGTGTATATTTATGGCCTGATAACCACCGTTTAAACCGTGTTTTTCTATCCAGTAGTTATGTATTAATGGCGACTTGCTGTGGCTTATCGGGTGTCCAATAACAGCCGTTTTTATGGCCTTAATACTCATGGATTAACCCCATAATTTTTACGTAAAAACGCCAATAAAGGCAATAACGGCATGCCCATAATAGTAAAGACATCGCCTGTAATTTCTGAAAAAAGCCAAGCCCCTGTGCCCTCAATTTTATAACCGCCAACGCAAGATGTTAGCGCGTCAGGATCGCTATCCATATAGCGCGCCAAAAAATCATCGTCAAAATCATGCATAGTTAGCTTTGCATCACTTGTGTGTGTGAATACGCTTTTACTACCTAATGCCACACATACGCTTGAACGTAAAATATGTGTTTTGCCACGCATCTGCTTTAATTTTTGTTCAGCTTGCGCAGAATCTTTGGATTTACAAATGAGCTCACCTTCAAACTCCAGCGTTTGATCTGATCCTATCACATACGCATCAGGATACTGCTCCGATATATGCAATGCCTTCATAACCGCGAGTTTTTCAGTTACGGACTTTATGTCTAAATTACTGTTCTTAATGATCGCTGCTTCATCAATATCGGCAGCTATACTTTTATATTTGAGGCCAACATCCGTAAGCATAGCTTTTCGCCCTGCACTTTTGGATGCTAGGATAATGTCTGGCTGAATGCTCATTTCTTTGCTTCTTTATCAAGCTTGCTTTGTAATAATGACATAATTTCTGCTGAAGTTTCCTCAATGGAGCGCTTAGTTACATCGATAACAGGCCAGCCGTGATCAGAGAAAAGCCTGCGAGCTTTACGAACTTCACCTTCGATTTGCTCCTCATCGAGATAGGTGTTTTCAGAAAATGCGGCAGCCTCGTTCTTATCAGCGCGTAATCTAGTCTGACGTAACTGTTTTAGACGATCTGGCGCTGCACTAAGGCCGACATAAAGTGGCTTGTCTAATGTTAAAAACTCATCAGGCACTTCTACCCCCGGAACTAGCGGAATATTTGCTGCCTTAATACCACGGCGAGCCAAGAAAATACTGGTAGGAGTTTTTGAAGTTCTTGATACCCCAACCAACACAACATCTGCCTTTTTAACGCCCTCAAGCGACTTGCCATCATCAAAACGCATGGCAAAGTCTATGGCGGCTACGCGCTTGAAATAGGCATCATCCATTGCATGCTGTAACCCAGGGACTCCAGTTGCATGTACGCCTAAATATGATGAAAGGCTACGTATAATTGGATCGAGTACAGCCACGCAAGGCACGCCAAGCTCTTCACAATGATCCTGCAACCGCGAACGCATTTTCTTATTAACAAAGGTAAAAATGACAGGGCCTGGGTTATCAGATATACGCCGTACTACACGCTCTAATTGTCTATCTGTGCGCACCAAAGGCCAGAATTTCTGGGTTGGATCAACACCTTCAAACTGCGCTAATACTGCACGCGATAAGCCTAAGAGTGTAGTTCCAGTAGCATCAGAAACCAGATGAATAAAAAACTTTTTCTTCTTTTTTTTTGTCATTGTCTGCTTTGAAAATTAGTTAATTGCGCCTGCTTCAGCAGCTTTTTTAGCTTCTTCAATCTCACCCTTAAAACGATCCAGATATAATGTCTGGAAATCAACAGGATTAAGCAATAAAGGTGGATACCCGCCTTGTGATGTTAATGTAGCCAAGATCTGGCGCGCAAATGGGAAGGCAAACTTTGGAATTTCAATCAAAAGCAATGGGTGGTGCTGATCTTCGGGAACGACTTCACCAATAGAAACCGTAACTCCATAAATAATTTCTGCAATAAATACAGTCTTGTCATCGCGCTTTGCAGTAGCAGATACAGTCAGTGAAACCTCATAAAGATTTTTAATCTTATTATCTTTTAAGCTACGAGCATCCATACCGATATTTACATTCATCTGCGGCATATCTTGACCTGCACGCATAGATTCAGGAGCATCAGGATTTTCAAATGACATATCACGTATATATTGGGTATGAATTGTTATTGGTAAGTCTGTTGCTTGTAATGTTTTTTCTTGATCTGGAGTTTCTATTTTATCACTCATAATATTGCCTTTGTATTTTAAATCTATTTAAGTTAGTTAGCATGAAACAGCTATGAATCTCAAGGCTTGTCCTTATCTTCTAGGGTTTCATACTCAACATCTATAACATTCACATCATTATTAACTTTGAAGTCCATATCCTGAAATTTTGTACTGGCTGCAAGTTTTTTGCGCAGTATATCCCTTATGTGCGGAATAAGAAGAGCAAAACCAATTACATCAGTTATAAACCCAGGAGTTATAAGAGTTGCCCCTGCGGCAACTAGACAAAGACCATCAAATAGCTCTTTAGCCGGTAGCGCGCCCTTTTGCATGGAGGCTTGCGCATTCATCATTGTATGAAGGCCTTGATAACGCACAATCAATCCGCCTAAGATTGCGGTAAATAGCGCAATTAATAAGGCTGTACCAAGGCCTATTTTATCGCTCACGTTTATAAAAACCATAATTTCTGCTAGTGGTATAAGTACAAATATAATTATAAATGGCATAATATTCTCCTGAATTGCCTTAACTTTAGATATATCACATCGAAATCTGTGGTAAAATTAATTTATTAACTGTATTAATATAAACTCAATTAATGAGGGAATTACTGTGACTGTAGAACTAATGATTTA
>DAOWDF010000268.1 GCA_030639165.1 Alphaproteobacteria bacterium | reverse complement strand
TTTTTTTCATATCATTCATTATTAAGAGTCTATACTCATTTCATATATCGAGGTTTTCAATGACTAAGGAACAAGCAAGAAATAACAATAATAGCAGAACAGGTAAAGATAGCGCACAGTTGCCGCTTTTCTATAAGAACCCTGTGCCGATAGATGCGAAGAAACACGCTGATATGTCTTTAAAGAAAGATTTTGGCTTTAATTTCACCAAGGAAGTAAATGCTGTTCCCGTAAATATGATAGAAATGCCGCAAATATCGCATTACTATCCGATAACATTCAGCCCAGATGAGAACGCAACTCCAGTTGCTATCCTAGGTCTACGCGACAATGAAAATCTTTTCATTGATACAAATAATAATTGGGTTAATGATATATATATCCCTTCATATATACGTCGCTATCCATTTATTTTCTCAGAGATACCAGATAGCGACCAACTAACTCTTTGCGTAGATAATACGCCAGAGGTCGTTGGCAATAGTGGTGAACAGAACTTCTTTGATAACGATGGCAATCCTAGCAACCTAGCTAACAATGCCCTAGAATTCTGCAAATCATATCACGGCGCTGCTCAGCAAACACTGGAATTCAGCAAAGCTATGTCAGATAGCGGGTTATTAATAGAAAGAGAAGCACAAGTTAATATCGCAGGAAACAAACGAATTAATTTCTCAGGATTCCGTATAATTGATGAGAAAAAGCTTGCTGATATTGACGATAAAACATTCCTTGAATGGCGTTCAAAAGGCTGGCTACCATTTATATATGCTCATCTTTTCTCAGGAGCACAGTGGCAGAACTTAACACGCCTTCTAAACATGCGTATTGAAAAAGACGCTGCTTGATTTTCTTGCAATATATCAGCACCTTCCCAACAGTTGTGGATAGATGCTTGAATTATATACATGGCCATTGAAATCTAGTATCGACACATGATATTTTTACCCTATTCTTTTCAACTTAAAACTAATGGGGCAAACATGGCAAAAGTAGGAGCGCAAAGAGCAGCGGATCTAACAGGCAAGTCAAAGTCAACGGTGCAACGCGCTATGAATAGCGGTAAGCTTTCATTTGAGCTAGACCAAAATAATCGTCGTGTTATTGATATCTCCGAGCTAGAAAGAGTATTTGGCATTAAGAAGCAGAATGTTGAAAATGAAGTAGTAACAGAAACTAAATCATCAAAAATAGAATCAAGCGAAATCATTGCAGCAGTTGAACAAGAACGCATGAGAATGCAGATAAAAATGCTGGAGCAACAGCTTAGTGCCGCAGATGAACGTGTTGACGACCTAATGGGGCAACGTGATAAATGGGAAAAGCAAGCATCTCAAATCCTTATTACCAGCCAATACTCACAAAAGCAGGCTGAAGAGCTACGCGCACAGATAAAAGAGCGTGAAGAGCGCGCACGCCAGCGCCGTTTGCAAAATGCACAGATTCAAAATACACAGGCAAACAGCATGAAGGGTCGTAAAGCCCCATCTAGCATGGAAGGTAAAATGCTGAATGAGAAGATGAAAAAGCTAAATGCTCAAAATGAGAACACTTCAGGAAGCTCTGATTCTGTTTTCCGTTTTTGGAAAAAAGCTCGGGGTTAGTAAAACACTCCCCCTTATAGACTAAGGAATATATTACAATGCGCTGTAAAACTTTTATGGCGCATTTATCAATTTGGATGTTATAATTACAACTCTTTGAATTTAGGAATGTGAATGATATGCGAATACTAATTTTAACATCATTATTTTTCTCAATATTCTTTTTTGCTCCATCAATTTATGCGCAGGGAAAAAGTGCTGATGCGCCTAAGGCTGCACAGAAAACAGAAGAGAAAGATATTTTCACAAATGCCAGCAACAAGCATATCAGAGAATCACAGATATTCTACGAAAGCTGCACTGAAAACAAAATAATGAACGAGCGAAAAAATTGCAAATGCGCTGCCACCAAATATCTAGAGACAAGGGTATCCCTTGGAAATGACGCTACAAGAGAAGAAATAATTGCCGCAAACATAAACACATGCCTGAAAGACGAGGATGCTGCTGTTACGCAAAATACAATTGATGATGCAAATGAAGTAACAGATAAGCAATTAGACGAAGCAGAAATTATGCTTGCTGAGTGCAAAAGCACCATAAAGTTAAGCCGCTATTATGATTGTGAGTGTTATGCCGCCAAGTTCCTCGCTGGGAGAATAAGCAAAGGCCCCCTCGCCTCTAAGGAATCAATATTAATTGGCTTTCAAGACGAATGCAGAAATATTGTTGAAACTACAGGAATTGAATATAGCCGATGCATGAGTGATACAATTGCAAAACCGCCTAGAAACGGAATGTCACCTAAATCATATTGCGAGTGTTATGCCAGAAAATGGGCAGATTTATTTGCCTCATATAAGGGACGAATTAATCGACATGCAAAGAGAAATTTACGCCTAAAAGCTCGGGCAGTTTGTAAAAACTAATCGGCTAAATATACTACCCTAGTATAGCAGTAGTGAATGCTCTGGCCTGAGGTAATATATTGCCATCATAAAACTCTGACACATCACTGAAATGATCATTCTTAGAGGCAGCTTTTGCAAGCAAGCTTGCCCCCCAAATATAGCCAAAGGCCTTAAGGTATGGCGTGGCTAGCCATGAAATCTGATCCATATCCTTGTTTTCAGATAGCTGCAGCAAGTGATCAGTGGCACGAATTAACTCCTCAAGGTAGCTATCCTTAACCAAGCCCTTCATCTCACCAATATATGTTTTGGCCATCGCCCCGCCATCGCGCAGAACTTTACGGAACACTAGATCAGAGGCTTGAATGCCGTTTGTGCCTTCATAAATCGGGAGAATCCTAGCATCTCTATAATATTGCGCCGCGCCCGATTCTTCGATAAAGCCCGCTCCGCCAAATACTTGAATGCCAATAGATGCAACCTCCACTGACATATCAGTGCACCAGCTTTTAACTATTGGAGTAAGGAAATCTGCGCGTTCCTGATTACCGCTATCAAGCTCCATCGCCGCGCTATAGGCCATGATCCGCCCAGCGCTTGTTCGCGACTTCATATCAAGGAGCATACGGCGCACATCTGGGTGATAGGCAATATTAACGCGCTCGCCGCTATTTACGCACTTGCCCTGCACCCGCTCTTCTGCGAAATTATGCGCGCATTGATAGGCGCGCTCAGCCACGGCAACCCCTTGCAAACCAACGGAAAGCCTAGCATTATTCATCATGGTAAACATATATTTCAAACCCTGATGTTCTTCGCCTACCAAATAGCCTTTCGCCCCGTCGAACTCCATAGTACAAGTCGGTGATGCATGAATTCCGAGCTTATGCTCTAGCCCTATGCAATACGCTGCATTGCGCTCCCCGCCCTCCAGAAACTTTGGCACAACG
>DAOWDF010000109.1 GCA_030639165.1 Alphaproteobacteria bacterium | reverse complement strand
GTATAGGCGTCAATATTTTCACCCTTGACCTTTACGGTTTGCTTTACTGCATTTTGCAGCAAACCACGAAACTCTAGAGCATAGTAATAGCTAATAGCTTGGCCTGCATATGGTTTAAGTCCCTCAATCACATTATCGGGGACAGTGATTGATAGGGGGAGTAGGGCGCTTAAGCTGCCCATTAAATTCCGCAAAGTTACGAGCTTTTCTTGCAGTGATATCAGCTCCCTTTGCTGTGGCGAGCGGTATTTTTCCTCTGATTTTATAATGCTTAGGATGAGGTCTTGCTTCGGTCGTAGCGCCCCAGATAATTCACGGTAAGAATATAGCCTGCTTGCGCGCGGTGTTATCTCTAGCAAGCGCAATATCTCTGGGTTTGTAAGCTTTATTACAGGGTTGGATTCTGCTTTCGCTGGGTCGAATATAACTTCGACCAGCCATTCGATCGCGCCTTTTTCACTGCCCGATAAAGCTTTTAGCTGCGCACGGGCAAAGCTATCTATTGGTTTAACTCTGCCATCATGCAGGATAGGGATTTGCGCAAAATCTTTGGCCTCTAGTGCGTAAGCATTGGGCGTCGCCGCAATAAAGAGAAAGGCTAGGGCGGCTATCTTTGGCTTTCGCAAAAACAAATGCAAGATAAGGCCTATGCACATTAATATTCCGGATAGATAGGGGAATGCTCGCCCGACATTCCAAACTGCTGCCAGTACCGATATGTCCCCTTGATCAGTAGAAATAAATGATGATTGGAAAAATGTGTAGCCCTTATAGCGTAGCGGTTCATTCATAGAAATAACGCTCTGCCAGCGCATATCACCGTCTTTTATCTGCACCGTTGATTGATATGATTTAGCCATATTTGAAGATGGGTATAGCTCTTTCTTGAATTCTAATAGCTCGATAGAAAACGGCAGCTCCCGATGCTCGCGGCGCAGGGCGAAACTATATTTTTTACCGCTAATAGAAATTTCGGGGTATTTCGGCACATCCTCTATAGATACAAAAATATCGTTGATATCACTATGTTTAATCTGGTAGGTCAGGCCAGCCATGTTTTCTTCATCATTATTTTTGAGCGTATCAGGCGTTAGGTGCATAAATTGCGCCATGCCTTTGTGGTTGCCGGTTTTGTCTATGCGCTTGTTAATCTTACAATTTTGGCAGGTTTCAATGATTTTTATCTCAAACGGCAGCGTATCAAGATCTAGTGTTTGGACAGATTTTATATCTTAATGGTCTAGTGATATCAGCGTTTTACCATGCTCATCCATCACTACAAACTCTCTAGCATGATAGTCTGATATAATGCTTTTAACCTCATTTTTTCCAAGCGCTATATATCCCTCATTGCTGAATAGGGCAGTAAATAGCCCCCCAAGCAGTAATAGCATCGCGCCAATATGGGTGATGATAATGCCTGAATTGCGCCAATGCCATGGGCTTTTAAATGCTAGCTTAAATGCTATATTTAAAAATATTAGCCCCATAAATATGGGCATTCCGGGCAGGGGCAATGCTTCTCCCATCCATATAATTGGCGCGGAGAAGAATATCTGTGTTGCTTGATACAGGCCGATAAATTTCTGCGCCACAGTTCCCACAACCAAGTAAGCCATTACTACGGGCAGAATATAATG
Source organism: Alphaproteobacteria bacterium (assembly GCA_030639165.1). GTDB lineage: Bacteria > Pseudomonadota > Alphaproteobacteria > Micavibrionales > Micavibrionaceae > UBA1672. The sequence continues at coordinate 6,940 of DAOWDF010000109.1, read as the reverse complement.
CAGCAACCTTGGGCTACATAGTAATATATATAGTTTCTGTGCAATATTCATGATGATGCGCATTCTAGTTATTTTGGTAAAAAGCGCTAGTGTAAATATCGTTATAATGTGTTATTAGCTGCTCTATGGATAATCAAAAATTAGAAGACATCGAAGTAGCCGTAGCCCATCAAGAGCAGCAATCTCAAGATTTAAACGAGGTTGTGATTGATTTGGGCAAGCAAATTGAGCTGCTTAATTTACGCTTGGATAAGGCGCTGGGTAAGATCGAACTCTTGGAGGGCGGCGAGCACAGCGAGGCTACGCCAATTGATAGACCTCCGCATTGGTGATTTAATTGCCGCTCTGTGCGCTAAAAAATTCACGTAAGTTCGCGCGCACTTCATCAGGATCAGTGAGTTTATTCAGTTCAGCCCTAAAGCTCGCAGAGCCAGCGAAATTACTGCAATACCATGATAGATGTTTACGCGCCATAGGCACTCCGCGTCGCTCCCCGTAATATGACAGCATTGAATCATAATGCTTTAATATTAAATCCAGCTTTTCTTTGTTGCTCGGCTCTGCGCCAATATCACCGTTGCGCATATATTCAATTACCTGTCGCAGCAGCCACGGTTTGCCCTGAATGCCGCGCCCGATCATAACTCCGTCCGCGCCTGATTGCTCCATCGCGGTAATCGCATCTTGCGGGGTTAGGATATCGCCATTAACTATAACTGGTAGCTTTACTGCGTCTTTTACTGCGCGCACGGCTTTCCAGTCGGCAACTCCCTTATATCGTTGCTCGCGCGTTCTGCCGTGAACGGTGATCATCTGCACACCCGCATCTTCTGCCATTTTAGCCAGAGCAGGAGCGTTGCGGTTTTGGTTATTCCACCCTAAGCGCATTTTAACCGTAACCGGAATGCTCACGGCGTTAACAGTGGCCGCCATAATCTCAGTGGCTAGCTTCTCATCTTGCATAAGCGCAGAGCCAGCCATTTTCTTGACGATTTTCTTAACAGGACATCCAAAATTAATATCGATGATTGCCGCGCCGCGAGCTTCATTCATGCGCGCGGCTTCCGCCATAACATCTGGATCACAGCCAGCAAGCTGCACCGCCATAGGAAATTCTTCGGCGTAATTATCATTGAGCTTAATTGAGCGGCTAGCTTTCCGTACCATCTCGCGGCTAGCTATCATCTCGGAAAAGACTAGTCCTGCGCCATAACTTTTTACTAATGCACGAAAAGGCATGTCTGTTATTCCCGACATGGGTGCCAGAAATACAGGATCATCAATTTTTACATTACCTATTGTCAAACTCATGCTAATATCTAATATGGTTTTATTATACTTATCAGGCTTTATAAATGTTTTTTAGAAAATCAAAACCATTAAATTACGAAGATAGGGTAGATTGTGCTTCTCCTAGCATGTTGCTGTTGCATTATACTGGAATGGAAAGCATGGAGGCGGCAAGAGATCGTCTTAGTGATCCTGAGAGTAAAGTGAGTGCACATTATCTGGTTGATGAAGATGGCCATGTGTTTGATTTGGTGCCTGATGATAAGCGCGCATGGCACGCTGGCCTTTCATATTGGGATCATGAGTGCGACATAAACTCGTTATCTATTGGTATTGAAATAGTTAATCTTGGGCATGAGTTTGGCTATCAGGACTTCCCACAAGAGCAGATGCAGGCAGTATTAAAGCTATGTCAAAACGTTATGTCGAAATACAATATTACTTATGTACTCGGGCATTCGGATGTCGCGCCAGAGCGTAAAATTGATCCCGGTGAAAAATTTAACTGGAAGTGGCTGGCAGAAAATGGGGTGGGCATGTGGCCTGAGCCTACTGTTGAAGAGTATGAGAAGGCAGAGGTTATTTCTCGTCATGATTATGATGCAGAAAAACTTTTTTCATTCTTGGGTTATAACCCAATGAGTGCATATATTGATGTGGTAACTGCATTTCATCGCCATTATTATCCTGAAGTTTTTGAGTCTGGAAACGAGGGTAGTATTTGTCAGGAGAGTGTGGCGCGGCTCTTATCTTTGATACGCCAAAAGCGCGCAAGAGAAAATAGTTGATATTTATTGTATAGTCATTATCCTAGGCAAGTCGAAGAAATCGGGTGGCCGCTGCTTTTATGCTTTAGTATAAGGGGAGAGGAAAGTCCGGGCTTCACGGAAAAACGACGCCAGGTAACGTCTGGGAAGGGCTGTAAGGCTCTTACGGCTAGTGCTGCAGAAAATAAACTACCATCCTTTTTGGGTGGAAAAGGTGAGAAGGTGCGGTAAGAGCGCACCGCGAATTTGGTAACAAATTTGGCATGGTAAACCCCGTCGGAAGCAAAACCAAATAGGAGCTACATTTATATGTGCTAGTCATATATGAAAGGCGTTTTCCGCGTCGTAGCTCGGGTAGGTTGCTTGAGGTGCTTGGTGACAAGCGCTCTAGATGAATGGTCACCCCTGACTTTGTCAGGACAGGACCCGGCTTATAGATTTCTTCGACATTTTTATTCTTATTGGCGGGTTACTCTGGTTCTACTGCTTGTTGTTCTAGTGACGGGTCATCTGTTTTGTCTTCTAGGAAGAGTTCTGATAATATTTCTTGTATGCCTTGTAATTTTTTATCCCACCACAAGTCTTGTGCATTATGAACAAGATCTTTGTTTTCCTCGAGCCATTCAGGGCTCTTACCTGCGATAATCTTGTCATGCATAGTATCAGGAGTCTTATACAGGCAGTTTAGATCTTCTTCTGTAATAGGCAGGATGCGTGCAATCTTATTTATAACGCGTAGCATGTCTTGCAATTCTGCTGTGAGCTCCGAGAAGTCATTATTGTGGTTTTCTAATTTTGAAATAACAGCTTTGAATTTTGCTTCTCTGGTAGTGTCATCGCCTTTAATTATTTCTATTACAAATGCCTCGGCTAGTGAGTGTAGTTGATCATGTGGCAGGTCATCTATAGTTTTGGCTGCAGCTGCAGGGAATTCATTTTTTAAAGTATTCATGTTAACTCAATATTTTCAATGTTGTATAGGATATGTGAATTTCTTAGCACGAAGGCTGTGTTACGTCAAATTTTATTGATTGTTATGTTTAATATTTGATGCTCTGAATAATTTATGCACTGCAGTGTGTTTTATATTTACGTAAAGAAACCGCCAGAGTTTAATCTAGCGGTTTCTTTCATTTAGTATTGTCATCTGATACCAAGGGGTTCCCCCACAAAACCCCTTGGATATAAGGGCTTTTAGCCACTTATGCTTATATAATATGAGTACAAAATAGTCCCCATATATACGCCGCCATTCACAGATAGAACAAGCATTAAGATATTACTCAGCATTATTTACTCCCCACACACGTTAGTAACTTCCTTATTAAGTAAAATTAGTTTTACAGAAGTATTTCGGAAAACACAAGCTTTTTATGTTTGTTTACAGTCGGTTAGTTTTAAAACCCGCAGAATGCAAGGCTTTGCGGCCTCAGCTTTTTTTATAAAAATGCATTTTTTATGCGGCGGTTGGTGCATTTTTGATTGTTTTCATTAAAAAGCCAATGTTTACCGTGGGTTATGGTGTGAATAATTTATGCACTAAAGTGAATATTATTGCGCATTATAATTATATTTCTCAATGGAGGGTTTGATTGACATATACGTTCATATACTGTTTCCTGTATTTTAATCGAATAGTGTTTGGAAAATATATGTGATTCGTTCTGGAATTACGCCTAGTTCTTGTTGCCTCCCAAATATTCCCATGATATCCCATATATATCCAATTGTTATCGCCACAGGGTGATTTCTGGTGTTCTCTTTGTACATTTTCTTTTAACGGGCATATTTTAAGGCTTTTTATTTATGGCGCTATTTCTTTCGACGTATACGAATAAGATAGATAAGAAGGGGCGGGTTTCCGTTCCTGCGCCGTTTCGTGCTGCTCTGGCCGAGCAATTACATCAGGGTATTATTTTGTTTTCCTCTAATCAGCATGAGTGCCTTGAGGGGTTCGATTGGGCGAAGATGGATGAAATTGGATCGCGAATGGATCATTTTGATCTTTTCTCTGAAGATCAGGACGACCTTGCCACAACTATTTTTGGAGAAAGCGTTCAGTTGTTATTTGATAGTGAAGGGCGCGTTACATTGCCTCCACATCTTGTTAGGGCTGCAAATATAGAGAGCCAAGTTACTTTTGTTGGGCTTGGGCGTAAGTTCCAAATATGGAGTCCTGAAATGTTTGAGCGCCGCAAATCTCAGGCTAGGGGCGCAGTCCAAGACCGAAATCTAACTGTTCCCAATATTAAAGGCGGTTCATAATGGTCTCTGCTTCTAAAAAGCATTATCCAGTTATGTTGCCAGAGGTGTTGGCTGCTTTATCTCCAAAAGATGGCGGTGTGTATGTCGATGGAACATTTGGTGAGGGTGGCTATAGTTGCGCCATTCTTGAGGCTGCAAATTGCACCGTATATGCGATAGACAGAGATAGCTCCGCCGAGCCACGTGCCGCAGAAATTAAGGCTCAATATGGTGATCGCTTTATATTTATGCGCGGGTGTTTCGGCGATGTTGAGGCATTGTTGCAGGCGGCTAATGTTGAGAAAGTTGATGGTTTTGTAATCGATGTAGGGGTTTCATCTATGCAGATTGATGAGGCTGAGCGCGGCTTTTCATTCCGTAATGATGGGCCTCTTGATATGCGTATGGATAATAGCTCAGGTCAAAGTGCCGCCGATATAGTCAATAACTATGAACAAGATGATCTAGCTAACCTTATCTATGAATATGGAGAGGAGCGCAAATCCCGCCATATCGCCCATAAAATTGTTGAGATGCGGGCTGTTAAGCCGTTTGAGACGACGCTAGAGCTAGCAGATGCTGTGCGCTCTGTGGTGTATAAATCTCCTAAGGATAAAATTGATCCTGCGACACGTACATTTCAGGCGCTGCGCATTGCAGTAAATGATGAGCTTGGTGAGCTTGATAGAGCGCTGGATGCTTCCGAAGATATACTGGCTGATGGTGGATCTTTGGTGGTTGTGTCTTTTCATTCATTGGAAGATGGGCGCGTTAAAAAATTCGTTAGGGAAAAGTCTGGGGAGATCTCTAAGGGCTCTCGCCATTTGCCACAAATATCTGATAATATTGCTCCCGCTATATTCAAGCTGAAATCACGCAAGGCCATCAAGCCGAGCGCACAAGAAGTTTCCGAAAATCCGCGTTCAAGGTCAGCAAGAATGCGTACAGCAATCAGAGTGGAGAGGTGATATGAAGGGGTTTATACTAAAACATATAATAGCATTTATCCTTGTTATATTAAGTGGCACGCTACTTATGGATGTAGCGCAACGTGTGCAGAAAGTGGAGCGCGAGATTAAGCGCTCTGAGCGTGAGATTGTACGTGAAGAAGAAGCTATACGCACTTTAAAGGCCGAGTGGGCATATTTGAATGATCCGTCTCGTCTTGAGGTTCTTGCTGTAGGGGGGCTTGGTTTGGCCTCACCTGACGCACTTAAGCTTGTATCCGATATGTATGGCGATGAGCGGGCAAATTCTAATTCATCTGTTTTTATACCGAGGCCTACAAAGTCTCCGCTTCATATGGATATATCATTCTCTAGTGATGGAAATGGTGGTTCACGATGATGTGGAAGCGGGCGCGCAGGTCAGCTATAACAATTGAAGGGGAGCATCGCTCTGCTGTGTTTATGGCTCATAGCCGCCTGTCTTTTTTAGCGGTCTGTTTTGTGTTTTGCTATTTCCTTGTTATGGTACGCTTGTTTGATTTGGCCTTGATCCAAGGCAGTAATAAGAGCTTTGATACGGTTAATATAGCAATTGAAAAAGAGCAGGAAGTAAAGTCATTGGCTGCGCGTCGTGGCGATATTTTCGACAGTAATGGCATGTTATTGGCAACAACATTAAAAACACCATCACTATTTATTGATCCTTCGCTAGTGCTGGATAAAGACGCGCTCATATCTGATCTAGTTAAGATTATCCCTGACCTTAATCGTAATAAAATAGTATCTATTATGCGCTCCAAAAGCCGTTTCGGCTGGGTGGCTCGTGGTATCACACCAGAACAACAGCGCCTTGTGCTTGACCTTGGTGAGCCATCGCTAGGTTTTAAATATGAGTATAGCCGCATATATCCGCAAGGATCACTATTTTCTCATTTGGTCGGTTATACTGATCGTGACGGTTTGGGGTTGTCAGGTATAGAGCGTAGCTACGACGATGTTTTAAGCTCTGGTAGCGATGTTAATCTAACGCTCGATTTGCGTTTACAGCATATCGTTAAGCGTGAACTAAGTAAGGCAATGTCTGATTTTAGTGCTAAAGGCGGTTCAGGTATTATACTTGATGCACATAGCGGTGAAGTATTGGCAGGTGTGTCTCTACCTGACTTTGATCTCAATGAGGCAGGTAAGGCCAAGGATGATCAGCGTTTTAATCGCCTGAGCCTTGGGGTTTATGAACTAGGCTCGATGTTCAAGATATTCTCCACAGCTGCATTGCTAGAGCTACATGATGTTGGTATGGGCAAAACCTTTGATGCTCGCAAGCCACTTAAGATAGGTCGTTTCAGAATTAGGGATTATCATGCGCAAAACCGCATGTTGAATATTGCTGAAATATTTATGTACTCTTCCAATATCGGTAGCGCACTAATAGGTGAGATGATCGGCGGGGATGCTCTTAAAGGATTTTATGCTGACCTTGGTCTACTTGATCCTTTGAGATTTGATATCAAGGAAATTGGCAAGCCGCTTGTTCCTGATGTTTGGCGTAGATCAACTATTATGACTGTATCTTACGGTCATGGTTTAGCTGTTTCCCCCCTACAGATGAGCGCGGCTGTAGCTTCCATTGTTAACGGTGGAATGGCTGTTCAACCTTCACTTGTGAGTGTGAATGATGTTGATATAAAAACT
>DAOWDF010000296.1 GCA_030639165.1 Alphaproteobacteria bacterium | reverse complement strand
TATACGAGGCATAGACACGGTTTTTCCCGCCCCAAATCCCTATAATCAGGAACATCGGGATAAGCACCCCTTCAAAAAATACGTAGAATAAAATGCTGTCTAGCGCAGCAAACGTACCGATCATAAAGCTTTCCAGCACGAGGAAGGCTATCATATATTCCTTTAATCTCGTTTTGATGCTGTTCCAGCTAGCTAATATACAAATCGGGGTTAGAAACACCGAAAGCAATACAAAGAATACTGAAATGCCATCAATTCCAAGGTGATATTCTATTCCTGACATTCCAAACCATTGATGTTTTTCAACAAACTGAAATCCAGACAGACTAGAATCAAAATTCATATACATGAATATGCCGAAAGCCAGCACAAATAATGAGCCAAATAGGGACAGGTTTTTAACATTTTTCTCAAGGACGGCTTCATCACCTTTTTCACCGCGAACCATAGCCACCATAATGGCACAAATCAGCGGTAAAAATATCATTATTGAGAGTAATGGGGGCATATTCATTTTGCAGCTCCCTGTAATATTTGAGATGTTGTTTCTATATTTTGAACGCTATAAAATGATGGATCAGCCTTAAAAGCAAACCATGACACTATAGCAATAACTGCGACTATCATTACAAGTGCATATTGGTACACATAACCACTTTGAAATTTTGATAGCCCTTTAGAGCATCTTACCGCAAAAGATGAGCAGCCATCCGCGCCTATTCGGTCAATTATAGATTTATCTGCCAGCCAAAAAACTCCACCCAAAGTAATAGCATTTTTAATAAACAACCTGCTGTAGAGTTCATCAAAGAACCATTTATTGAAGAATAACTTATGTAGCGGTTTGAAGGTTTTAACAATGCGCGCCGCGCTCCCTGCCTTGATCATATAGATAAGGTAAGCGAGGAATATCCCGATTGCTCCGATCAATGTTGGCATTTTTTTAACCCAGAATGGCGCGGAATGAGCGGCCTCTACAGTATCATTTTCAGGCAGTACTTTAATCGCATCATGCCAGAAATACTCACTTGACCATAGATTTATGTACTCTTCATGATGAGATTTTGTTGCCTTGTGATGATTATCTGTATCATCTTTATGCTCATCACCACCAGCAGCAGGCATAATATCTTCCAGACTTGCTGCATCGCTAGCAGAAGCATGATGAACTGCGCTAGAGCCAACAAATCCACCATAAAATACAACGCCAGCAAGAATTGCACCAGATGCAAGTATCATCAAAGGCATCAACATAATGGAAGGAGATTCGTGAACATGGCTCATAACTTCAGCGCTGGCGCGAGGCTTACCATGGAAAGTCATAATAATTAAACGCCAACTATAAAAAGCAGTCATTAACGCCGCAGCTATCCCCATCCAATAAGCATAGTTACCAAACCATGTATGATCAGCCCAAGCTGCCTCTAATATAATATCCTTAGAGAAATAGCCTGCAAACGGGAATACCCCAGCTAGCGCAAGCGAACCAATCCACATCATTGTATAAGTAACTGGTATTTTTTTCCACAAGCCACCCATATTACGCATATCCTGCTCATCAGACATTGCGTGAATAACAGAGCCAGCACCAAGGAAAAGAAGTGCCTTAAAGAAAGCATGGGTCATAAGGTGGAATATTGCTGCGCCATATGCAGATACGCCAAGCGCAAAGAACATATAACCTAATTGACTCATTGTTGAATAAGCAATTACGCGCTTAATATCGAACTGAGTAAGGCCAATAGTTGCTGCTACAAACGCTGTTGTCGCTCCGACTAAAGCCACGACCATCAATGCATCTGGTGCATATTCAAATATAGGGGAGAAGCGCGCTACTAAGAACACACCAGCAGTCACCATAGTTGCGGCATGAATAAGCGCGGAAACAGGAGTTGGCCCCTCCATAGCATCAGGAAGCCAAGTATGAAGACCAAGCTGCGCTGATTTACCCATTGCCCCGATAAATAGTAACAGACAAATAACTGTCAAAGCATGAAGCTCAAAACCAAGGAAGTTCATAGTTACATCAGCAAAGGCAGCGGGGTTTTCAAAAATATGGCTAAACTCAATACTGCCGAAAACTACAAACGTTGCCATTATACCAAGAGCAAGGCCAAAATCCCCTATTCTATTGACGATGAACGCTTTTTGCGCGGCGGCATTTGCACTATGTTTATGATTCCAAAACCCTATAAGTAAGTATGAAGCAACACCAACGCCTTCCCAGCCAAAGAAGAGCTGTAGCAAGTTATCGGAGGTCACTAGCATCAACATTGCAAATGTAAATAAGCTTAAATATGCCATAAAGCGGCTTTTGCACTCATCGTGGCTCATATAGCCAACCGAATAAACATGAACGCACGCAGATACGATGTTGACTACGCACATCATAACAACGGTTAGCTGATCAATGCGCAAAGACCATGAAACATTGAAATCACCAGAGCTAATCCATGAAGCCAAGATAGTAATATAAGAGCCATCGACCATATTCTCGGTCAAAATAACATCAAAGAATAATGTTATAGAAGCAAGAGCAGCAATAATTACCGCACCGCATGTGATTATTTGCACGGCTTTTGCGCTTACCTGATTACCGAGTAGAGACGCAAGCAAAAACGCACATAAGGGTGAGAATACAGCTAATAATTCCATTACCAAACTACCCCTTCATACCCGAAATATCTTCCACGGCAATAGAGCCTTTATTTCGGAAGAAAACTACTAATATAGCAAGACCTATCGCAGCTTCAGCGGCGGCAACAGTCAATATAAACATCACAAATACTTGGCCTGTTAGGTCCTGTAAAAATGCAGAAAATGTTATAAAATTAATGTTCACAGCCAGCAGCATCAGCTCAATAGACATTAATATTACAATCACATTCTTACGATTCAAAAAAATCCCAAACACGCCAATGGTAAATATCATCCCCGCAAGGATCAAAAAATGTGACATCCCAATATTTAAAGCTGCATCCATAATTTAAGCCCCCGTCCTTGAAGTTACTTTTTTAACTTCCAAAACATCCGAAGGCTTTCTTGAATGCTGACTTGCTATATTTTGCTTGCGAATTCCTGGGCGAGTCCTATGTGTGAGAACAATTGCCCCAACCATGGCAACAAATAAAATTAAGCCAGCGATCTGAAACGGAAGTACATAGTCGGTATAAAGCACTAAGCCAAGTGCCTCCGAATTTTGAACATCGCTAGCAATCGGCAAAGCTATATTCTGGAGCGCACTATCAGCAAAGATCCAATAGCTATAAATAGCGATTAGTTCGAATAATAATATCCCGCCAATTATAATGCCAAAGGGAATATATTGCATTCCTCCCTTTCGTAAATCTGTGAAATTTATATCAAGCATCATAACAACGAATAGGAACAACACTGCAACAGCGCCCACATATACAATAACTAGAATCATTGCTATAAATTCTGCGCCGAGAAGTATAAATAATCCTGCCGCATTGAAAAAACCAAGCACAAGAAACAGTACTGAATGCACAGGGTTGCGCGCGGTTATCACCATTAAGGCGCTAACCAATAATATTCCTGCAAATAAATAAAAGGCGAATGCCTGAATGATCATAAATATGTCTCTATCTTAATACGTATTGTTTTCTAATCCTTTATTACCTTTATCGCAAGATCAGAAATTCAATTTTTTTAAATTTTTCAACGATATGGAGCATCAGCCTCTATATTAGATGCTATCTGCGCTTCCCAACGATCACCATTATCTAGAAGTTTTTGCTTATTATAATAAAGCTCTTCCCTAGTTTCAGTTGCAAATTCAAAATTTGGCCCTTCGACAATGGCATCAACTGGACATGCTTCCTGACATAAGCCGCAATAAATGCATTTGGTCATATCAATATCATATTTGGTCGTACGGCGTGAGCCATCTTCACGTGGCTCGGCCTCTATCGTAATCGCTAAAGCTGGGCAGATTGCCTCACATAATTTACAGGCAATACAACGCTCTTCACCATTAGGGTAGCGGCGCAGTGCATGTTCTCCACGGAAACGCGGTGATATTGGCCCTTTTTCATATGGATAGTTAATCGTAACCTTTGGTACAAAAAACATATACTTTAATGTCAAAAGAAAGCCTTTAACAATTTCAGTAAGCAAGAATGATCGTGCGAAATTATCCATTATTGCTGCTCCTCTGCATTACCGTTGCTTTCATTTTCTTCAGGCCCATACTTTTGATCGCCAATATTTTCTATTTGTTCGATAACTTCTTCAACATTTTCTTCAATTATTCTAATTGTTTTTTCAACAGCTTCGACTACCTCTTGAACAGGATTTACCTCAACAGCTTGATTAGGAAGAGCGTTAAAGCTCATTAAAGTTCCAGCTACCAATACAACCCAGAATAAGGTAAATGGCAAAAATACTTTCCATCCTAAACGCATTAGCTGGTCATAACGGTAACGCGGCAAAGTTGCTCTTGACCATATATAGAAGAATAATACACTCGCTGTTTTAAGCGCAAACCAGACAATACCAGGAATAAAGCTAATTGGATCAATACCAAATGGCGGTAACCAGCCACCAAGGAATAATATTGTGGTCAGAGCGCTCATCAATATCATATTCGCGTATTCACCAAGGAAAAACAGCGCATAGGTCATTGCCGAATATTCCACCATAAACCCACCCGTGATCTCTGATTCTCCTTCGGGCAGATCAAATGGAGTACGGTTAGTCTCTGCTAATATGGACACTAAAAATACTATTAGCATTGGAAATAATAATATTTGAACCCAAATTGGGCGCTCGGCCAAAACAATTTCTTGTAAATTAAGCGATCCAGTAACTAGTAATACACATACAATAATTAACCCCATAGATACTTCATAAGAGATCATCTGTGAAGCTGCGCGCATACCACCCAAAAATGCGTAGCGCGAGTTTGAAGCCCACCCAGCCATGACAACGCCATAAACGCCCATAGATGAAATCGCAAAAATATAAAGAATCCCGACATTCAAATTAGCGAGAACCCAGCCCTGATCAAATGGAATAACTACCCATGCGATTAATGAGAGAGCAAACAGCATCATTGGCGCGAGCAAAAACACAACTCTATGCGCTTGTGAAGGGATAATAGTTTCCTTGGAAAACAGCTTAATACCATCGGCAATAGGCTGCAACAAACCAAAAGGCCCCACAGTCATAGGGCCTTGCCTACGCTGCATCGCGCCCATAATTTTACGCTCGGCGTATGTCATATAAGCAACAGAGAGCAAAACACCGACAACTACTATCAGTGTAAAAACAACTGTTCTAACCAGCCAAAAGCTCCAGCCCCATAGAATAAAATCAATTACAAATTCCACTTACGCTGCTTTCTCTTTTTTAGTAATAAATTGTGCCATATCAGGCTTAAAATAATCAGGGCCTTTTAGAACTTTACCATCTGATTCACGGCGGATTGGTTTTCCATCGGCGCCGAGCTTACTCATATTAGAGCGGTGAACCTCATTAAAAGCATCAGACTTAACATCCTGCATACCAAATGATAGAAATGCACCGTCAAGAACATATTGTAGGTCAATCAACGCATCCAATGTCTCGACCAAGTCACCCTGATCCAGTGCCTCTTTCAGTTCGTCTAATTCCTCGGCCAATAAGTTAATACGTAGCTCATTAGTCTTTGCATCAGAGATACTTTGTTCACTTAATACGGGAAGACCATAAGTCTCATGAAATTCCTGTACCTGATCTAATGTTGTCTTATCTGGCATAATTTAACTCTCTTTTATAATATCTCTAACTTTGAAAAAATCACTCTGCCCTGAATTAACCTTCTCTACATCAACAAATTTTTCAATATTACACAGGTACCAATTATCTCCATCCAGATTATCGGAAGGTACACGCATTAAGTAAGCAGTTAAAAATTGGATAGCACTATCATCTACTCCTGCACCGTTATGCTTACCTTGCTCTTGCAAATCTATATCCAAAAATGTTTTGAAAGTAGACCCATCCATGAACTTACAATAAGGCTTATTAATACCATTAAACAATAGGTCATTTTTGGCCTGAACTGTAAAAACAATATAATAAACATCACTATTTAGGCGTTTTAGATTAATATTAAACTCTTCATCTTCTCCATCTATATCACCAGTTTTTTGGTCTCCCGAATGAAGTATTTCAAAGCGATATTCACTGACTTTAGGTTCTGAAGGAGATATAAAATCAATATACTTATAGTCTTTTGTAAATAAATAGCAGCATAAATCAAGGTCATTATTTTTATTAAAAAACTTATAAGAAGCTTTTTGATCTTTATCCCACCCAAGCCCTGCCAGAAAATTCTGGTTATTACTATCAAATTGAAGGAAATATTTCATAGCCATCTATGCTGCCTCCTCTTTACCTTCTGTTTGTTCTTCGTTGCTAGTAAATGCCTCGGTGCATTCAGCCATGGTTTTGGATGCTCTGCAAATTGGATTATTCAAATAATAATTCTTTACAGGAAGTCCAAAATCATCTTTAGCCATTTTACCTTTAGCAGTGTACCCATCCCACTTAGCAGGAGTGACGCTACCTATATTCTTAAATATAGGCCACTCTTTCTTAATACGATCACGCAGTTCCAGTAAGTTGTTATATGGCAACGGATTAGAGCATATATGCTCCGACATAGCGCGGATAATTGCCCAATCTTCCTTCGCTTGACCAGGTGCACTAACGGCGCGACGTGCTAATTGTGGACGCCCCTCAGTATTAACGTAGATTCCATCTTTTTCCGTGTAAGCAGCCGAAGGTAACACTACATCTGCTCTAGATGCCCCATGATCTCCATGATGTCCCTGATATACTACAAAACATTTCCAGCCAATATTAACGCGTGCATTAAACTCATCAGCTCCTAGCAAAAATAATGCCTTAACAGAACCATCTTTTGTACCTTCAATAATTTCTGCAAAGCCTTCTGAACCTTTCGTTGGCACAAAACCAACATCTAGGCCACCAACGCGAGACGCTGCGCTGTGCAAAATATTAAAGCCATTCCAGCTATCTGTAATAATGCCAAGTTTTTCTGCTGCGTCATGTAACATTGCATGAATGGCGTGACCGTCTTCACGTGCAAAAACGCCACTTCCGATAATCATCATCGGCTTTTTAGCTTCCATTTTGCCAGCGTATTCCTTGACGAGCTTCACTAGATCTTGCGGGGATGTTCCTACGTGCTCATAAGGGTAAGTAAGATCAACAGGCTGTCCAATCAAAGAAACTGGGATTTTGCGTTCTAGCCAGTTCTTGCGGATACGCGCATTAACCATTGTCCCCTCATGACGAGGATCGACACCAACCAAAACAATAGCATCTGCTTCATCTATTCCATTAATTGTCGAGTTAAACAAATAAGAACCACGGCTATCTGTATTAAATAAGCTACCATCAGTGCGGCAATCTATATTTGTAGAGCCAAGAGATGCGAGCATATCCTTCATAGCAACCATTGATTCTACATCAACAAGGTCACCAGCGAGCGCAGCTATGTTATCACCACTTATGCCTGCAAGTTTATTCTTTATGAAACTAAAAGCCTCGTCCCAAGTGGCGGCGCGCAATTTACCGCTATCTTTATCGCGTATATATGGCTCATCGATACGTCCTGCCGCGAGGCCATCATAAGCATAGCGTGTGCGATCATCTATCCACTCTTCGTTAATATCATCATTAAGACGGGGTAATATTCTCATTAAGGCACGACCGCGCGAATCAATGCGTATATTAGACCCAAGTGCATCATGCACATCTATGGTTTCAGTTTTTGTAAGCTCCCAACTACGCGCACTATATTTATATGGCTTAGAAGTAAGCGCTCCTACTGGGCAGATATCGACAAGATTCCCTGACAGCTCTGTATCTAGGATTTCACCTATAAAGGTTCCAATTTCTGCATCTTCACCACGGTTAAATTGGCCTAGCACAGGAGTTCCTGCAATTTCCTCGGCAAAACGAACACAGCGCGTACAATTAATGCAGCGCGTCATTACAGTCCCTACCAAAGGCCCGAAATCTTTATTATTTACACTACGCTTGCTCTCATTATAACGTGAGCGGTCAAAACCATAGGCAACGGCCTGATCCTGCAAATCACATTCGCCGCCCTGATCACATACGGGACAATCCAGCGGATGATTTATAAGCATCATCTCCATAACACCCTTACGAGCCTTTTTAACCATCTCTGATTCGGTTTTAACAACCATGCCATCACCACATGCCATAGCGCATGAAGCAACAGGCTTTGGTGGCCCCCCCTCAACTTCTACTAGGCACATACGGCAGTTTGCTGGTACTGAAAGTTTATCATGGTAACAAAAACGTGGGATTTCAATTCCCAGTTGTTCGGCCGCTTGCAAAATATTTGTTCCTGCTTCGACTTCAATTTCCATGTCATTGATAGTTATTTTAGGCATTTGCTCTTATTTTCGCTTTAAATCGTAATTATCGGTAATTAGAGTATTGAAAAACTCTTTCGGTTACTATTTAATCTGCGCGAACACTAAGATCAACAGTTACTTGAAAAATATATGCATACTAGAATAGAAATACTAGCTCCTACAGAAGATGGAAGAGCAAAAAATATAGAGAAAACCTTGGAAACACTGGGGGTTACAGCGAAAGTTCGTGCCGTTGACGTTTTTTCAACCGAAAGTGACGCTGCACAGAAAGATGTGTTTTCGCGGAGTCTTGCAAATCCTGTTACGCAAAAAATCAATAAAACGCCCACAGATTTCAATTGGGCGCTGGAAATTGGGTTTTTAGCTGGCGTTACTGATAATGTTGGTCACACAACATCTGAGTTACTTGAGTTAGCAACAGGTTATGGCGAGGAATGCTATTCATCAAAGCTCTACCTTATTAAAGGAGATGCGGCGCGTGAAAAGATTGAGGAGCTTGCTAGGATCATCTCTAACAAGCTTATTCAGCGTATCAGTATAAAAAGCCACGATGAATATATGAGTGATGGCGGTATGGACACTGTTATTCCTAAAGTTAGGTTAAGCGATAATATTTCTGTTGCAGATGACGTTAACTTAGATATAGCAGATGGAGAGCTGGAAGAGCTTAGTAGATATGGCATAGCCAACAAAGATGGTACTAAACGAGGCCCGCTTGGACTTCCTATGCCTTACCTTAAGGCTATACAAAGTTACTTTAAGGATGAAGGTCGTAAAGCCACAGACATAGAGCTAGAGACACTCGCGCAAACATGGTCAGAGCATTGCAAGCATACTATATTTGCCTCACCAATCGACAATGTAGCGGATGGTCATTACAAGGGCTATATTAAGCGCGCAACCAAAGAAATACGAGCAGCACGTGGCGATGATGACATCTGCGTATCTGTATTCTCTGATAATGCTGGTGGGATTATATTTGATGATAATTACCTAATAACTGATAAAGTTGAGACTCATAACTCCCCTTCTGCGCTTGACCCTTTCGGCGGCGCTATCACTGGGATTGTAGGAGTTAACCGTGACTGTATGGGCTTTGGAATGGGCGCAAAACCAGTGGTTAATCGTTATGGATTTTGTCTTGCTGACCCGCGTAAAACTCCTAACTATTTCCGTGATAAATCATGCACAGATGCACTGCTTCCCCCTTCCAATATAATGAATGGTGTTATTGCTGGTGTAGAAGCTGGTGGAAATTGCTCAGGCATTCCTACTCCTGCTGGCTTTGTTTATTTCGATGATCGTTTTGCAGGCAAGCCACTTGTGTTTGTTGGAACTGTTGGCTTAATACCGCGTGAGATTAACGGCAAACCTGGGCATGAAAAATGCGCGCTTGCTGGCGATAAAATCGTAGTTGTAGGCGGTCGCGTTGGTGCAGACGGTATTCATGGAGCTACTTTCTCATCGGTAGCACTGGATGAAGGCTCCCCCGCTACTGCCGTACAAATTGGAGACCCTATAACGCAAAAGAAAATGTCTGATGCTATTATAAAAGAGCTTCGTGGCTTTTCTGACGAAAATGGCGGCTGGTATAATGCTATCACTGATAATGGTGCTGGCGGGCTTTCTTCATCCGTTGGTGAAATGGCAGAAGGCTCTGGCGGTTTCCACTTAGAGCTTGAAAAAGTGCCGCTTAAATATGCAGGTCTTTCTCCTTGGGAGATCTGGATTTCCGAAAGCCAAGAGCGTATGACTTTTGCTGTGCCAGAAGAAAATACCGATAAAATGGTAGAGTTTTTTGCCAGACGCGGCGTAGAAGCCACCGTTATTGGAACTTATACTGATAGTGGACGTGCGGTTATTTCATGGAACGGCGATAGCATTATGGATTTGGATATGGATTTCCTCCATGATGGAAACCCTGAAACTCCACTAAAAACTACGTTTACACGCGGCGGTGAGATCGAGCCTGATTTATCTGAGCCCGAAAGCTATGAAGTAGCTCTTAGCGACATGCTTAAGCGCACTAATATCGCATCTAAGGAGTTTATTGCAACTCAATATGATCATAATGTTCAGGGCAGCGCTGTTCTTGGCCCACTTCAGGGAATCGGTCGAGTTTACGCAGAAACAAGTGTTAGCCGTCCTGCCCTAGACTCAAGTAAAGGTGTGGTTTTATCACAAGGCTTATTCCCACGTTATAGCGATATTGACACGGCGGCAATGGCTGCGGCTGGCCTTGATATGGCTGTGCGTAATGCTGTGGCTGCTGGGGTAGACTTTACGCAGCTAGCATTGTTAGATAATTTCTGCTGGTGTTCATCTGATGAGCCAGAGCGTTTAGGGCAGCTTAAGCGCGCAGTTGAAGTCATCTACGAAATGGCTGTAAAATATCAAACGCCTTTCATATCTGGTAAAGACTCAATGTTTAACGATTTTAAGGGCTATGACGAAAACGGCGAGGCTATCAAGGTTTCCGCTCCCCCTACTCTGCTAGTTTCCAGTATTGGGGTTATGCCAGATATTAAGCATTCAATCTCTATTGCACCAAAAGCTGCGGGTGATTTGGTTTACTTGCTAGGTACTACTAAGGATGAGCTTGGAGCTTCCGAGTATTATGATGAGCTTGGGCATTTGGGTAACAATGTACCTGAAACCGATGCTCACCAAAACTTACGCCTCTATAAATTATATGCGCGTTGTTCGCGTGATCTGTTGATTTCCTCTGCTATGGCAGTTGGCTATGGCGGTTTAGGGGTAACCTTGGCAAAGAAAGCTATCGCTGGTGGATTTGGTATGGACATTGATTTGTCTAAGCTAGATTTACGTGCAGATAAATTACTGTTTTCCGAAAGCACTGGCCGCATAGTCGTAACCGTTGCTCCGCAAAACAAAAAGGCGTTTGAGCGTAATTTCAAAGGCTTTGAGCAATGCCATATGATTGGCTCAGTAGCATATAGCGAAAACCTATTCATTCGCGACATATTAAATGTGCGCGTTGAAGAATTAGAGCAATCCTATAAATCTACCTTCAAGGATTATTAATGACAAAAGTTATAGTATTAAGTGGATATGGTCTTAATTGTGAAGAGGAAACTCTTCATGCATTTAACCATGTAGGTATTGAAGGTAATATCCGCCATATTAATGACCTGATAGAAAGCCCGAAAGAGCTTGAAGAATATCAAATACTGGCGGTACCTGGTGGGTTTTCTTATGGTGATGATACTGGCTCTGGTAATGCGTTTGCACAGAAAATTAAGCTCGCTCTTTGGGATGAATTACAGGCATTTATTTCACGTGATACACTCACGATTGGCATATGTAATGGCTGTCAGATTTTGGTGAATTTAGGGCTAGTCCCTGCCCTTAATAATTATGGGGAGCGCGACGTTGCCGTTACTCATAATGAAAGCGCGCGTTATCAATGTCGCTGGATTGATTTAAAAATCAATGGAAATAGCAGTTCTCCGTGGCTCAAGGATATCGAGACATTACATGTTCCAGTGGCGCATGGTGAAGGTCGCTTTATGATGGATGATAAAACATTAGAACAGCTACAAAGTAACGGGCAAATTTCTGCACAATATATTAATGATAACGGCGAGTTTGCCAAGGGTGAATTTCCTGTAAACCCTAATGGGTCGATTAGCGATATTGCTGCTATAACCGATAAAACAGGCCGCATATTAGCGATGATGCCTCATCCCGAGCGCGGAATGTTCACATGGCAGCGTGATGATTATCATGAGTTAAAAGATGCTGCACAACGCGGTGGCTCTGACCTATTTGAAGAATCCGAAGGTATGGAAATTTTTAAAAATGCAGCTAAGTATTTTTCTTAAGCTATAAAACCAGATCATTACGATGTATAAGTTCGCTTCGGCCTATATATCCAAGTATTTCACTTATATCTGAGCTATTTTTACCTGTAATTTTGCAAGCCTCTTCTGAATTATAAGCACTAAGCCCCATAGCTATTTTGTTACCGTTAATATCCTTAATCTCAATAACATCGCCGCGCCTGAAATCACCGCTTATTTCTGTCACACCAATGGGCAATAAGCTTTTACCGTTTTTCAAAGCTGCAATTGCACCACAATCAACTACAATGTAGCCCTTAGGGTTCATGTGTTCACTTAACCAAATTTTACGGGCATTATTATCACATTGCTTCGCCACAAAAAGACTGTATTTTTTATCCACACCACTACATAATTTTGATAGGGGGTTATTTTCTAAGCCATTCGTAATTATAAGATTAATCCCAGATTTAGTAGCAGAGATAGCAGCCTCAACCTTGCTTTTCATTCCCCCAGTGCTAAGCCCAGACACAGCTTCGCCAGCCATTTTTTTGTGCTCATCGCCTATAATATCTATAACTTCAATAAGCTTCGCAGTAGGGTTTTTATCTGGGTTGTCAGTATATAAACCATCTGTTGTGGAGAGCAATATAACGCTATCGGCCATAATCATTTGCGCAACGCGTGTAGCCAAGCGGTCATTATCGCCAAATCTTATCTCACCAGTTGAAACTGTATCATTCTCATTTATAATAGGGATAATACCGTTATCTAACAATGTACTAAGAGTTTCACGGGCATTTAAATTCATACGACGGTTTTCAGTCTCGCTAATGGTCAGCAAAACCTGAGCGGCCGTAATATCATGCTTGGCAAAGGCCTTGAAATAGCCGTTAAATAAATGATATTGTCCAACAGCCGAGGCAGCCTGCTTTTTTGCCAATGGGATTTTATCTGGCGCAATATTCTCAGATATATCAAGTGCCTTGCGCCCTAACGCTACACCACCAGAAGATACGAGCACAATCTTCTTACCTTGAGACCTTAAGTCTGAAATGTCCTCGGCAAGTGCATCCATCCATGGTTGATTAACCTGATCAACTCCTGATCCACGGATAAGCATAGAGCCAACCTTAATTACGATAAGCTTGCTACTATTTATAGTTGCCTTTGTATTATTGCTCATGCGGTGC
>DAOWDF010000289.1 GCA_030639165.1 Alphaproteobacteria bacterium | reverse complement strand
TGAGAATGATTATCATTTACAAGTGAAAAATGGAGATAAACAAAATGACGACCCGCACTAAGGCTGCTCTTGCGCTTACGACTATCCTTTCAACTATACCTTTTTCTGGAGCGATAGCTCAGGAACAGGTTATTTCAAAGGATCATGCTAATACTGTTATGGAGCGAGTTATGGTCATTGGTAGCTCGGAGCGCGCGCAAGATTTAACAGGAGCAGCGCATTTCATTGGTAAGGAAACTCTTGATCAAAACAACTATACCGATATTAATCGCGTTCTTCGCCAGATTCCTGGGGTTAATATTCAAGAAGAAGATGGCTACGGAAACAGGCCTAATATTGGATTGCGTGGTGGTCGCTCTGAGAGAAGTGCGGATATTACATTAATGGAGGATGGAATACTTATCGCTCCTGCGCCTTATGCCGCGCCATCTGCTTATTATTTCCCGCGCGTTAGCCGTATGGAAGCTGTTGAAGTGCGTAAAGGGTCTAGCACTATTAAATTTGGTCCACGTACGACAAGTGGAGCGGTAAACCTAATCTCAAGCTCTGTGCCTTCTGCGCAAGATATTGAAGGATTAGCAGCATATGGAACAGATGGTACTGAGCGACTTCAAGGGCATTATGGGGATAGCGCCGCATTTGGTTCGGGTAATTTTGGTTTTGTAATTGATACGAGCCATGAAGCTACTGATGGTTTTAAAACTATAGATATTGTTGGCGGAGATACGGGCTATTCGATTCAAGACATAATGGGTAAAGTTAAATTTAGTACAGATCCTACTGCCGATAGATTTCAGTCGCTTGAAGTTAAGTTTTGCGCAACGCAAGAAGACTCTGATGAAACCTATTTAGGTCTGACACAAGCTGATTTCGATGCAGACCCTTATCGCCGTTATGCTGCTTCACAGGTGGATAATATGGACGCAGACCATCGTCAATATCACATACGCCATTTTGCTGATTTTGGAAGTTTTGATGCGACAACTACGCTTTACCACAATCAATTCTCAAGGAATTGGTACAAGCTTGATGATGTAACAGTTGGCGGAGTACGTCAAAGCCTTAGTGGCGGTCTAAGCTCTGCTGCACATCTTGCTGCTTACAAAGGGCAAACTGATTTAGATGGTAGCGCAGCAAATAACCTTACAGTGCGTGCAAATAACCGTGATTACTATGCGACAGGCGTGCAGACTGATTTGGCAACGCAGCTTAGTTTAGGTGATACAGAGCACGAAATAGAATTTGGCGCTCGTTATCACTATGATAAGGAAGATCGCTTCCAGCATGAAGACCGTTATGCAATTACAAATGGCGTAATGACATTGGCTAATGCAGGCGCGGCTGGGTCGAACGCGAATAGGCATGGTACGGCAAAAGCTACTGCTCTATATATTATGGATGAAATTAGCTATGATAGCTGGACTTTTGTTCCAGGCGTTAGGTATGAGTATATTGACCTTAAGCGTGAAGATTTTAATAGCAGCACGATACGGGAAAATACGGTTGATGCATTAGTTCCAGGAATTGGCGCTGGGTATGCATTTACTGATGAGTATAGTGTATTTGGTGGTGTTCATAAAGGATTTGCTCCACCATCACCTAGCAGTACCAATGATGACGTTGAGGAAAGCATCAATTATGAGCTTGGTGGGCGTTTCAATGGTAATGTTTTAAATGTTGAGTTAGTTGGGTTTTTCAATGATTACTCGAACCTATTGGGCGAATGTACTTTGTCATCAGGTTGTAGCGGTGGCGCAACAGGCGATCAGTTTAACGCAGGTGAAGTTGAAGCTTATGGCGTTGAATTTTCATTAGGATATGACGCTGCGCCTGCTTTAAACATATCGGGAGTTAGTCTGCCTATTAATTTCAACTATACTTATACAAAAGCCGAGTTCCAGAATAGCTTCGTCAGTGGTTTTGATGAATGGGGTAGTGTCAGCGCTGGGGATGAACTTCCATATATCCCTGAACATCAGTTTTATATTTCTGCTGGCGTAGTTGCTCCTAAATGGGAAGTTAATATAGCTGGTAAATATGTTGATGAGATGCGCACACAAGCGGGAAGTGGCTCTATCCCTGCTGGGCAAGGCACAGATAAGCATTTTATTGTTGATATAGCTGGAGAATATGAGGTTTTGGATAATATAAGGCTATTTGCTACGGCTGATAATATATTCGATACGGATTACGCCGCTTCACGTCGCCCTGCAGGTATAAGGCCGGGGAAACCTTTAACGGCTCTAGCTGGAATTAAATTTAAGTTCTAGTGCTAGTGCTTAGTTATAGGGGTGAAGACTGATTTTTGTACTTAAGCTAAGATAGCTTTACCCCTGTATTTTCTATTGCTCTATTGTTGATAGTTTTATTGTTATATCGCCTTCTCTTTAATTTGATCCTCTATATCCAGCTCAATTAAAAAACTACCTTTATCCAACATGAAATTGATATTCAGAAGAGTCTCATCTTCATCTTTATTTTTTCTGAAGTCGCAATCAATAGTGGGTAAATCTATCTCAAATGCATAGCCATCTTCATTTAATTGTGATTTTAGTCTCATGCATACAATATTGACAATCTCACAAACTGCGTCTTCTGCCGCAGCTTCATGTTTGTGCATAGATGGATCACTATAAACCTTAGCTAGTAATGCGGTTAATGTGCTCCTTTGGAAAGAGAAGCGTATAATAATTTTAATATCAGAATGGAGCAAGCAAATTTTTCCAATCATATCATCATCATTGGACTCAAAATCAGGATCGTAGATTTTTATAACTTTCAAATCGAATAGAGTCTTGAAAGTATCTACAACCCTAATAGGCAGAAGCTTTGCTAGATCTTTTTTCATTGCATAGTGCGCAATAGACATATTCTTAAATTCCTTTAGTCCTGCCTTTTAGCCAATCAATTATCTTGTCGATATGAGTTTCAAAATTTTCTTGCGTGAAAGGCTTTACTAAATAAGTCGTGGCACCCGCATTCAAGGTTTCTCTGATCTTTAAAGTTTCCGATTCTGCAGTTATCATGGCAAAGGCCATATCATCATATTTTGTATCAGACCTTATATGTTTGAGCAGGCTAGAGCCCTTCATTTCAGGCATATTCCAGTCAGCTAAAATAATATGAAACTCATTGTCTTTAATTTTTTTAAGTCCCTCAACGCCATTTGACGCAAAATCGATATTCTTGAAGCCATAAAATTGGCAATAATTCTTAATCAAATTACGCATAATCATATGATCATCAATAATAAGTATATTAAGCTTATCTATTTCCATTTATTTATAGTTCCCAG
>DAOWDF010000120.1 GCA_030639165.1 Alphaproteobacteria bacterium | reverse complement strand
GTGAGTTACTCATCACGCTCATTTTCAAACGATTATGACGATGGCGCCCAATCGGGCGATCAACGCTTCCCTTAATCGGTAATGGAACGCCCAAAACCAAAGCATGGTACACACGGCTCAAACTTCTATCCGCCAGCTGCGCCGATAGATGCTTATGGGCGTGATCATTCTTTGCCACCAGCATCAACCCACTAGTCTCTTTATCAAGGCGATGCACAATACCAGGGCGCATAACTCCGCCAATACCAGACAAGCTATCACCGCAATGATATAACACAGCATTGACCAAAGTGCCGTTCCAATTCCCTGCTGCTGGATGAACAACCATGCCCGCAGCCTTATTAATCACCAACAAATCATCATCCTCATAGACGACATCAAGCGGGATATTCTCCGCCTTTGGCTCGCTTGGAACTGCCTCTGGAACACATATATTAAACACGTCTCCCTCATCAACCTTATGAGAAGAGGCACTCACAACCTCACCATTCAAACTGACATTACCATCAGCTATCAGCTTTTGAATTCTAGATCGCGATAGCTCATCACAAACGGATGCCAAATATTTATCAACGCGCTGCTTAATGTGCCATTCATCAACAATATAAACTAAATTAGTTTCTTCCATTTCAATTGTAACTCTCTGTTTATTATACGTATTATAACTTTTTTATTTTGCCATGCCAGCACATGGGTCTTTATAATTTTCAACCATATTACCAATTGCAACCCAGCCATTTCTCTTTATAGATTTAGCCGATTCTTTTTTCACCTTCATAGCCATTTTATCATCAGACTCATGATGAACATTAACCGCGCCACCATGTGCCTGCCCCTTAAGCAAAGCAAGCCCATCCTTCGCTTTACTAGAAAGCTTGACCTTAGGAAGATTAATTTCCCCGTCCTCCTTCAGAGGAACAGTGTCCGAACCTGCGGCCTTCCCCTCATCTAGCTCCAGCTTAGCAAATACACGAGAATAACCAGCCATCACACGTGAGCCGTCCAGCCCCTCAATAATTTGCGAAATTGAAACTCCCTGCCCATAGTAATATGAATCCCCATCAATAAGCCCACCCCTCGGAGAGATTGTTAAAACTTGCGCATAATCCATATACTCAGGAACAACCTTAGAAATAAAACCACCCACACTATCTGCCTCGTCATCACTACCATCAGCACCATTTTGTGCATCTTTAGCAGGCTTTATCTTTGAGCTAGCCATAAGCATTAATGTAATCAACCCACCATCATCCACATACATACTTTTTGCAGAATAATCATGATGGCCACTTTTTGCAGAATAATATCTCTGCCATAAAGTTTGGCCATTTATCTTATCTAAAAGCATTAGCCAATTTCCAAAATTTCCATTTTCTGCCGATTTAACATCACCAAATACGAGCACATAATCATCATTATAATCAGATGCTAATTTCAAGTTGGCCGATAATCCACGTCCAAACTCCTTCTGCCAGACTAAAGAAAGATCATCCCTTAAACGCAAAACCCACCCGATCCTTTTACGAGACGGGCTTTCGAAATCACCAGTAGCGATATATCCATACTCACCATCATCATATTTAACCGCTGATATACCACTTATTTCATTGTTAGAACCCAATATATATGCACGACGGTTAAGCTCGTATCCTTTACTATTAAGCAAATATACTGCTGCATTTTTCTGGACAACAACATCGACTGAACCACCAACTTGACGCATTTGCGCCACAGGAACGACCCAACCATCACCGTCAGCTTCCTGTATTATATCGCTCGCTGCCAAGTTAAATTTTTCATTTCTTATAATTCTTTGCGCTTTTAGCTTTCCCTTAATATCAAAAAAACCTAACCACAATGCGCCCTTCTCATCAGGTTTTTTATAGTTCGCCAAAACTACATAACCGCCATCACCATTAGGGAGCATCTTCACAATATTCTTCAAACCACGAATATTGTGATATTTATCCCAAACCTTGCGCCCGCGCTTATCAAAATGCACAAACATGATCGCTGGATAAGGTTTATTTAGCTCCACCTCCTCGCCAAGCGCCAATACTCCGCCGCTTTTATGGTTTAAAACAGAGATGAACTCAACCTGACCTTCTGCATCACCGCTTTTATCACCATAAAGACTATCCCATATAGTATAAGACCCTGGCTTAGGGTGAATAAGATTGGTAACGCTCTCATAATGGACATCGCATTGAGGCTCTTCCTGCGCATAACCTTCACTTATTAGCGAAAATACAGAAAACAAAGCCACATATAGAAGGCCATAGCATTTATAATTAAAATATTTATTGAGCATCATCATCATCATGTTTAAGGTAAGAGTTGCAAAGTGAGAAGTTATCCACAGGATCACTTTACGCATATAAGGCATAATTGTGCAATATAGTCGTTTCAATTTGTTTTACGCCAAGCATGATAAATATAGGCGCATTTAAGTTCGCTAAAGACCTAAACAGGAAGACTATATGTCTATAAAAGTTCTTATTATAAGTGATGCATGGCACCCGCAAGTTAACGGGGTGGTGCGCACCTATGAGTATCTATGCAAAGAGCTTGAAGATATGGGACACCATGTTGAAGTCCTTGGACCTGCTGACTTTTCCGCGATTATTCCAATGCCTTTTTACCCTGAAATAAAACTTGTCTTAAAACCTTACAGGCGATTAAAAAACCTCATTCATGATTTTAAACCCGACAAGATCCATATCGCAACTGAAGGGCCACTTGGTTGGGCTGCACGTAAATATTGCATTAGAAATAATAAGGATTTCACAACCTGTTACCACACACAATTCCCTGACTATATTGCCAAGCGTTTTGCATGGTTAATCCCCCCACTTTACAATATAGTCCACCGCATAGCCATTCGCGGAGTTAGGCATTTTCATGCACCATCAAAAAACATTATGGTTGCAACAAAAAGCCTAGAAAAGCAGTTACTAGAGTGGGATTTCAAAATCCCTATAAGCCACTTATCGCGAGGAATAGAAAACTCTATTTTCAATCAAAATGGCAATAAAAATCCAGCAGAATTTACACAGCCCATAGCCCTTTATGTCGGGCGCATGGCAATTGAAAAAAACCTTGAAAGCTTCCTTGATATGGAGTGGTCTGGTAGCAAAATAATGGTAGGAGACGGCCCTGCCCGATATTACTTACAAAAAAAATATCCTGATGCCATATTCGTTGGAAAAAAGACTGGCGAAGAGCTCGCTAACTACTACCGCACTTCCGATATATTTGTTTTTCCATCAAAAACCGACACTTTTGGCATTGTCTTAATAGAAGCCCTAGCCTGCGGCCTGCCCATTGCTGCATATAATGTTATGGGCCCCAAAGATATTATTACACATGATGACTTAGGATCCCTAACCGAAGACGATTTATCCAAAGCAGCAAAAACAGCTATAAAAAATGCAAATAAGGATAAATGTGCCGCTCATGCAAAAGAGCATTATAGCTGGAAAACCGCAGGAAAGCAGTTCCTAGATGCCCTTTGATATATTACTAGCCGACGATGATCCAGCAATGCGCAGCTTCATATCAACTGCGCTAAAACGCGCTGGCTACACAGTAACCGAAGCTGAAGACGGCATTGATGCATTAAATAAGCTAAAAGAAAATAAAACATATGACCTGCTCCTAACCGATATAGTTATGCCTGGAATTGATGGTGTTGAACTCGCAAGAAAGGCCAGTAAAATATGCCCTAATATAAAGGTAATATTTATCACTGGCTTTACTGCTATGGCAACCAAACATAAAGGCGAAGCAAGCACTAATAACTCTAAGCTCATATCAAAACCATTCCACCTCAATGATTTGGTAGCGCAAGTAGGTGAAATATTACAAGCCCCCACGGAATAAAATTTAACACTTGAATTTAAATAGATTTACACGTACCAATATCAGCTCTGTTGTATAGCAAACTACATTTATGTACGGCTAGGAAAATGAGGCGAAGAGTATTATTATACTTGAGACGAAATTTGACAACGTCCGCACTTGAATGTAGGCAGCTATAAGGGTGGTTAGCTCAGTGGTAGAGCACTTGCTCGACACGCAAGGGGTCGGCGGTTCGAACCCTCCACCACCGACCACTATATCAACATACTTTTAAACTTCTGCCCACATCCTGCTTGACATATATAGCTGGC
Organism: Alphaproteobacteria bacterium; assembly: GCA_030639165.1. Lineage (GTDB taxonomy): Bacteria > Pseudomonadota > Alphaproteobacteria > Micavibrionales > Micavibrionaceae > UBA1672. Next base: position 1,040 of record DAOWDF010000120.1, on the reverse strand, counting down.
GCATTATAAATAATCATTACTTTTCAATTTACAAAATACACTGAGTGAGGCCTTCATGAGTACCAATATCAAACCAGTTAAATTTAATTTCCTTTTGCGTGATGCACAGCAATCTTTAATAGCTGGCAGAGAACATGCTGATACTTATGTACAAAAGGCAGAAATAGCAAACAGAGCTGGTTTTGATGGTGTTGAAACTTTTGGTGGCACGAGAAACACTAATCCAGCTAGATTTTCTGGTGAAGATCCCTTCCTAGACACTCTAGACCCTGTATCAAAAGCAGCCCCTGATGTTGAGCGCTCAATGTTAATGCGCGGCCAATCAGGCAATGGTATGCGCATTTACTCTGACGAAATTATAGGTTTAGAAATCGAAGTACTTGCCGAAGATGAAGCCATAACAACGATACGCGCATTTGATGCTGTTAATAATTTACAAAATCTACAAACTGTATTTGATGAAGGTAATAAGCACCCCACTTTAAAAATTCAAGCGGCTATGTCTTATTCACTATCACCTTCTCGTGATCGTGATTTCTATGTAGATCTAGCCACACAATATATAGAAGCTGGCGCAGATGAGATTTGCTTTAAGGATATGGCTGGCCTATTGGAGCCAGAAGATGCCGCTTATATGATTAACGCAATTAAGGAAAACCATCCAGACGTGCCGCTTTCATTGCATATGCACGCCACTAGTGGTAAATCACAGGCAACTATTCTTACCGCGATTAAGGCGGGTATTGATAGCGTAGATGTCGCCGTTGACGGTATGAGTGACTGGGTTGGGCATGCCTCTGCTCAAGATATACTATATTTGATGGAAACCAGCGATGATCCAGAAATTAGTGATCGTATGCCAGAAATTGACTTGGGCGCACTTGAGGAAATCAAGCAGCTTAACTTAGAAAGCCGTGTTTTATATCGTGGCTACGAACTACCTTATGACAAAGATATCCAGGAGGCCATTATTGAAGCAAAAATGCCTGGTGGAATGGCAACTACTTTTATTGCCTGCATTGAGAAGAATTTTTTCATCG
>DAOWDF010000010.1 GCA_030639165.1 Alphaproteobacteria bacterium | reverse complement strand
CAGCTTGCTACGGGAATAACAGGGTCACGTGTGCCATGAACGGCAAATATAGGCAAGCTTTTTTGCTCAGGATTTGTTTGTTTAAATAGCTTTTCATCAAACGGCATATACGTTGATAGCGCCATAACACCTGCTAACTTTTTAGGGTAACGAAGCCCTGCATGAAATGCTATTACGCCACCTTGTGAAAATCCTGCTAGTAGAATTTTTGTTGAGGGTACTCCGTTTTCGATTTCTTGGTCGATGAATTGATTGATCCAGCCAACAGTAGTTAACAAATCACTTTCATCGGTATTGTTACTTCTATCAAGCGAGAACATATCGAACCATGCACGCATTTCATAGCCATTGTTTAGCGTAATGGGGCGAACAGGGGCATGAGGGAATATAAATTTTACAGCTAGTGATTCGGACAATCGCAACTCAGGCACTAATGGTACAAAGTCTTTTCCGTCTGCGCCTAAGCCGTGCAACCAAATGATGGTATATTCGGTTTCTTCTGCTGTTTTTACAGTTTCAAAGGGGAGTAAATCAGCCATTCTTATCTGCCTCACTTATATTTTTTTCGCCAATATTCAGCTCTTTTAGTTTTCGCGTTAGGGTGTTTCTCCCCCAACCCAGCAAGTCTGCCGCGTCCTTTTTGCGTCCGCCCGTTTTTTGCAATGCAGCATTTAAAGCAATGCTCTCAAAAATGGGGGAAACTTCATCGAGTATACGTTTATCACCACGGTTTAGGCGTTGCATCATATTTTGGTGTAGCAACGACTCCCAACTATTATTGGCATCAGTATCGCTACTTTTTAAATCTTGGGGTAAATCATCAAGCGTAATTTCATGCCCTGTCGCCATGACCGTTAACCATCGACTGGCATTTTCTAATTGGCGAACATTGCCGGGCCAATCTAAGGTTTGTAAATAATTGCTTACATCTTCGCTTAATGACTTTTGATCAGCGATAAGCTCTTTTGAGGCTTGTGCTAAAAAGTGATTTAGCAATAAAATAATGTCTTCACCTCGCTCGCGCAATGCAGGGATTTGTACACGGATTACATTTAAGCGATGGTATAAGTCTTCACGAAACGAACCGCTTTTAACGTGCTGTTCAAGATCTTGATGGGTAGCGGCAACTACGCGCACATCAACTATTACCGGTTACGCTGCACCCACGCGTTAGAACTCACCAGCTGCCATTGTGCGCAATAAATGAGTTTGCAGTTCTTCGGGCATATCACCAATTTCATCTAAAAATAATGTGCCACCATCGGCTTGCTCAAAGCGACCTTTGCGTTGCGCTTGCGCGCCTGTGAATGCGCCTTTTTCGTGCCCAAATAGTTCAGACTCTAATAAATCTTTTGGAATGGCTGCGGTGTTTATCGCTATAAAGGGCTTATCTGCTCGTGGGCTATGGGTGTGCAATGCTTTTGCAACCAATTCTTTACCTGTTCCTGATTCACCGGTGATTAGAACGGAAATACTGGTTTTGCTTAAACGCCCTATAGTGCGAAAAAGCTCTTGCATCGCTACTGACTTACCGATGATTTCTTGCTGAGTGACGGGCGAATCATCTTCTTCTGCTTTTTCTCGTGGCTGCTGCAAAGTACTTGAAGCACAAGCGCGGCGAGCTAGCTCTATCGCTTCATTAATATCAAACGGCTTGGGTAGATACTCAAATGCACCACTTTCATAGGCAGACATGGCGCTGTCCATATCTGAGTGTGCCGTCATTATTATCACAGGGAGATCTGGATAAAGCTTGTGAATTTCATTCAGCAATTCAAAGCCATCCATGCCCGGCATACGAATATCAGAGATGACTGCATCAGGCAATTCGCTTTCGTCTGCTTCGCGTAACTGACGCAGTAAATCTGTCGCAAATTCAAAGGCAGTGACATCCATTTGTGCTTTTTCGAGCGCACGCTGTAACACCCAGCGGATAGACTGATCGTCATCAACTATCCATAGTTTTTCACTCACGTTTTAGCTCCTGCTAGTTTCTTTGTGTTTTCCATAATTGGCAAAAGCAGTGTAAAGCACGTTTCGCCCGGTTGTGATTCAAATTCGATTACGCCGTGATGGCGGTTTGCCAGTGATTGGGCGATGGATAAGCCTAACCCCGTACCCTTTGCTGATCCGCTAATCATAGGAAAGAAGAGTTTATCGCGAATATCATCGGGCACACCTTGCCCGTTATCAATAATTTCTAATTTTAAAGCCAAGCGATGTGTTTGCTGATTAATGGTGAAGTTTCGTAGCACCCGTGTTTTGAATAAAATATTGCCTGACTCGCCGACGGCTTTAATCGCGTTGCCAACAATATTAAAAACCAGCTGGATAAGGTTATCTCTATCAGCATTCAAATCAGGGATGCTTGGATCGTAATCAAAACGCAGTTCAACATCTTCGGGAATATCGGCAAGTACCAATTTACGAACGCGCTCTAATACTTCATGAATATTCACCACTTCATTTTTTACAGGTTGAGGCGAGCCTAACATCCGATCAACTAATTTCTTTAAACGATCCGCTTCTGAAATAATGATATTTGTGTATTCTTTTAGCTCATCACTTTCGAGCTCTGACTCTAACAACTGCGCTGCACCACGAATCCCACCTAGAGGATTCTTAATTTCATGCGCCATACCACGCACCAACACTTGTATTGCTTCTTGCTGGCTTAATAACTGTTCTTCGCGGCTAATACGCAGTTGATAATCTTTTCGATGCAGTTCCAACACAATGCCGTGGAGCTTGCCTGTTTTTAAAAGTGGATTTGCTACACAGTCTAAAGTGATGCCTTCCTTATACTTACCTTTTAAATAACATT
>DAOWDF010000086.1 GCA_030639165.1 Alphaproteobacteria bacterium | reverse complement strand
TTGCCCGCTGGCGAAGCTCCACGCATATGCAGAAAGTAGAGCGTCACGGCTCTGCGCGAATAAGGCTCCGGCTATTTCGCTCTCGGCCGTGCCATCGTTAAAGCTTGTTATTGGCGCTGCGCCTATTCTTATAAGCGCGCGGCTGCAAAGCGCTATATCTGATAATGCCATTTTATTTCTCCTTTTAAGTTTAGAAAACGTGGCATTTGCCACGAGGTTGCACTTGCAACCTTTAAGTTTAAAGCGGTGGATTGCCGCCGAGGTCACAGTCGTAACCTTTATTTTATCCATAAAAAAAGCCCCGCATCCAGCGAGGCTTAAAATTCATTTTATTCTTAATTATTATTCAGTATCACACTGATTGATAGCATCATTCCAACGCCCTCCGCCATCAAGGCAACCATCGATTTGCCAAAAATATGGGTCAAAATCCAAAACAATCCAGATGACGAGCGAATGTATCCCCCAAATAATTAAAAAAGTAAAAATAAGCGCAATCACTATTCTGACAATATGTTGTTTTATATTCTTGGTATTATTAGTATTTGTCATCAAGTGCCTTCGGTCTAAAAATTGAGCACGCCTCACGTGATGAATTAAATCTACCAGAACGCGATGCACCCCGTCCATGCATATTTAGCGGGGGAACAACTAACATAATCTTTTGCAGATCCCCGCCGTTTAAACAAAGCTTCGCTTTGTCGCCGGGATGACATGTTAAGCGAAAAGCAACAGCCCCGACCTCGTGAGAAGTCAGGGCTGCGCTTGTATGACGGCAAAAGGCGAGCTGCATTGAGGATTAGCGCTACGAACCTTTAGAGTGCTACCATGCTAAAGCGCTATGTTTTAAACATAGGCTGCAATGGTGACAGCGCTTCCGTCATTTCCTGTGACCACATAAAATGTAGTTGCAGGAATACCATCAGTATCGACATTCGCAATGATAAGGTCATTTACGCGCAACATATCCGCGCCCTTATCAAGATACCCAGCAGTAGTAACTGAGCTATCTATTGTTGTGTAATGCCATAAGGTAAAGTTATTTGCGTACGCAAGCACGCTTAGGTCAGTAGCCACATAAGCCATTGATTTATCTCCTTGTTTAGTTTTAAGTGATTAGTTACAAGTTACAAGAATCTTAAAACTTGCAACTTTTTACTTGTAACTATTTTTAGTCAGGTGTCTCGTCACAATTAATTACGACGATACCAGCTTCATCAATAAGACCAGCGCCTTGGCTCATCATATTATTAACGAAATGGGACGCTCTATCACCATGCCAAGAAACATCGCTTTGAACATCTGACGCTGCTGCATGTCCTACTGCTGTTTTGTGATAGTAGTAACAAGAGCGGATATCATTAACATCCGTCGGCAAGCCAGAGTGAGGAATAAAGATAGTTCCCAAGAACATTTTTGCTTGCGTAATATTTGCAAATGGCAAGTTCTCTGCGCCGATATAATCAGCGTTTACAAACTCAGTTATACCAAGCAGTTCGCTCCACTGTTTCCAGCCAACAACGCAGTAACGCTGCGCGTCATCTGGGACATCACTTTCACCGAAAGTCTCGAACGCGCTCAAGATTTTATCCTTGGTCATACCTATATTACCATCTGCGATAATGTTGGTTGTTGCGCCATTTAGAGCATTAATAATAAGCTCATCAGTCTTGCGACCAAGAGCGCTTGCACCTGCATTAGCGATAACTTGACGCTCATCAATATTGGTTTTCAGCTCGTCCAGACGATCAATCCAGTCACCTGCATAATAATCGGACAGGATAACCTCAATATTTGAGTGATCCAGATTCATCACCGGAACCATGGCATTAGTTGCTTTTGTGCTAGCTGTACCAGTCCCTACTTTTTGGAATACGGCGCTAGAGCCTGCGACATTTGATATTGTACGTACAGTGTTTCTTAATTTAGAGCCCTGACGTTGGTAGGCTTCATGCACTTCGCGCTCGAATTGCTTAATGAAGGCCTGATCTATTGTAGTAGACATGAGTTACCTCTTTCTATTTATAGTTTTGAGTTTAAGTTGAGAAAAAAGCCGTTTCTGGTTGTCTTTTGTCTTTAACAAAGGCCAAATTTAGGCGTAAAAGTTCAGGCGACATTACTGCTACCTGAAGGTTAAAATCTAGCTGGGCATATTTAAAATAAGTTATCCGCTCAATTTTGAATTACAATCGTGGTGTTGATGATCGTATACTAGGAAATTATTCCTGTCGTGTCAATGGATTTTTTCATATCTGTGGGCTTTTTTAGCAAATAATTGCTTAGAGTTGCTTTTGCTAATAAATAACTATAACATCCAGATAAACAATATGGGAACAAGAAATCATGTTTGGCAATGCAATAGCATCATCTAATGATGATCAAGACTACACTGAAAATAATTCAAAGCGCCATGATAATCGTCGTGAAGATGACCGCTGCGTTAGCGTAATTAATGGTCAAATGCACCCTGTACAAAATTGGAGCAATGGCGGACTGCTAATAACTGCCGATGATCGTGTCTTTGCAATCGGCCAGGAATGCACGTTCACATTGAAATTCAAACTCCGTGGCAAAATTATGGAAGTTAACCACAAAGCTAAAGTAGTACGCAAAGCTCCTAACAAAGTTGCTCTACAATTTCTGGATTTAACAAAACAAGTAAAGTCCGAATTCCAGAAAGTTGTAGATGACTATGTATCTCAACGCTTCGCTGAATCACAGTCTGTTTAGCACCTAAAATACAGCTGACATTACATAGATACAGGGGTTTTTGCCTCAGTCATTAGTATGGTAAGGCATGATATAGTTATAAACCCGATAATAATTGCGGACACCGCTACATATATGAGGCGTTTCGGAAGAGATTCTGTGCTAGCCATATTAAGGTTTTCATAGAATAACTTAGTAAGGTGAACTGGTAGATATAGCAGATAATAAACCCCTCCTACGCATATTATAAAAAACACCAATAAAGATGTCACTGATCCGATATAGTCCAAATTGACGATAGTCGATAACTTGGCGTACAAGCCATTACCACCAACCTTTGAGCACATATAATAACTAAGTAGTGCCAAGCCCACTATTATAAACACCGATATAATAAACGAGAGGAGGACTAATCCAAATCTAATGGGATTATACCCCGCATTTCTTTCGGATAGCATTGCCTGCCTTTTTGATGTGGCTACACTATTCCGGACAGAAAAGTTATAAAAGTCTAAAATAAGGAATAGAAAAAATGTCATCAAGGAAATACAAGCAGTACCCCGCAGAATTCAGGGAATCT
>DAOWDF010000087.1 GCA_030639165.1 Alphaproteobacteria bacterium | reverse complement strand
TTTTATATCACTCCACAAGCACATCTAGGGAGCACATCACATAACCTGACTACCGCAGAACCAAAAAAAGCCAGCAGATACCACAAGGCTGTGAAAAAGAAATATAATCTAACAAAAGCAGGCATTAACACTAACCATAGAGGGTATCCTGCACTTGATTTCACAAAAACACCATTGGGCATAAGTAAAACTGCCGTCATTATAGATTTCTGGGCGTTTATTGATATAGAACTAAGTAAAAACAAGGGTGAAGACTGGCTAAGCCTGGCTACACTAACGTCCTATTACGACACGACATGGCCTAGAGCCTACCTAATAAACTTAGATTATAAATACAGATTACATTTGATGCATGTAGCCAACCAAAGCGAAGGAAATAACGATATATATAGAGCAGAAAATATTTACTTCCCAAAAAACAAATGGGTTAGAGTAACTGCATATATTGATTATACAAAAGACAACCGTTTTAACTCTCCGTTCATTGCAGTATGGCAAGATGGCATATTAGCTGCCGCAGCTCGATTTAATGACAGGATCACTCAAAAATTATTACAATCAAACCTTCATATAGAATGTTTAAGAGATTGGGACAAAACCTCTATAGTTAAAGCTGAGGCTATGTGTGGCCTTAACTATAGGGGCGGACTTACTCAGGCACATTTTGGAATCTATGCCCCTCCCAAAATATCAAAAGGCACAGTCTATAACGATGACCTAACTGTGATTGAAGTAATTAAATAATAAGATTTTTTACTGATTAGCAGCAAGTTTATATGGGTAGTCCGCCTGCATTATATGGGCATATTGCGGGGATTTACCGTTTGAAAGAGCGACTAAGCTTGGCAGATCAAGGCCTGCGCGATCACGGTATATCCAGTAATTAGATAATACGCGCTCAACATAGTCTCGTGTTTCCTGAACTGGCAATGTCTCGATAAATAGCAACCTATCTTCATTTGCAGCCATGCGCCCTCGCCATTTCAACATATTACCAGGGCCAGCATTGTAAGACACGAGCAAAGACACCATATCACCCTTAACGTAGCGACCCTTAAGTAGGTATTCGATATAGTCTTGCCCGACTTTCATGTTCATTTCCGGCAAACGCAATTTTGAGGCGCTTAATTTTTCTTCATATTTGTTTGTTTTAGCAACATAATCAGCGGTTTTGGGCATAACCTGCATTAAGCCAATTGCTCCGCTATAGCTTTTAGCTTGCAGATCAAATCTAGATTCTTGGCGGATTACTGCATGCACAAGCGCAGGATCAAGCTTATAACCATCCTTAGGTGCCCATGGGCTGACCGGATATAATGCACTATCGTAATATTTGCCTTTTTCGCGCTTAACCATATTTCCAAGGCGCAAAGATACAGATGGCAGGCCAACATGTGACGCGTAAGCAAGTGCGGCCATACGCAAAGGCTTATTACCTTTATAATCAAGGCGTAATAACTCGCTTGCCGCTAAATCATATTGACCAGCAGCAACTAGCCCATATGCGCGCTGACCAGCTTCTTTGCTTAGGATTAACTCCTCGTGGCTATCTTGATATTCAGCTATATCCCAGTTGAAATTGAAGTCTCTACCCAGCGCATGAGCGGCCATTAATCCGTAGAAAGTTCTTGAATGTTTAGCTGCATTTTTCAAAGATCCGCTGTATTTTTTATTATTGTTTGTGCGTTTATAGCTACGCGATGCCCAGTAATATCCAGCAGATGATAACCAGCCAGATGAATATTTAGAATCACCAGCTTTTTCAAAATATTGCGCAGCCTTAGCAAAATCTTCCTGCTGCCATAATGCAAGTCCTGCAATCCAGCTAGATTCTGGAATGGCTGCGCCTGAACGATCAGAACTTTTTGATGCTAGCTTATAAGCAGATTCCAGATGGCCTTTATATAAAAAACCTGCTGCTATATCTGATTGTATAATATCATGCTCGGTCATATCCAAAAGATCACGAGCATCGGAATCACGGAAATTTTTTAATGCCCCTAACGGATTTCTCTTACGAAGGAATAAACTTGTTTGCTTTTTAAGTGCCGTTATAGATTTCTTTTCGCCGCTGCTACGCACCAATTTACTTTTATATATGAGTGGGTAATATATTGTTGGCTCATTAACTTGCGAAAGCATTCTGCCATTTGTTGGCTTAGATATTTTATTAACCGCAACATCCCCGCGCTTAGAAACCGCAAGCTTATATACTCTCTTAGCAGCAGGGTGATCGGAATATTTTTCCATCCAGTCCTGTAATTCGGAGAAGCTAGATTTATATGATGAGTGCAAATAACGTTGAGACAGGGCATGACCAATAAGGCTCTTATCCTGTATATCAGTAAGAAGCTCATCTGCTTCGCCCATATTTCCTAAGGCCTGAGCCTTAAAAATTCTAGCATATAATTTAGATTGTACGGCGGATAATGGCTTATAGCCATAAGGGTAAGATTTTGTATCAACACTATCTACAGATAGAAAACCAGCTAGGTTTAAGCTCATAGACTTAAACATTGTGCCATTCATATCAGATATTGAAGGGGTTTTAGTATATTCAGGTTTTTTTGCGGGGATAGGAGTTATATTTCCATTAACCACCATAGGCTCTGATGCTGTCGCGGATACTACCCCTGCGGCTTGCATAGGCATTAGCAAAATACTAATAACCAAAGCGCTAGCGCAAAGCTGCGCGCGTTTCTTTTTAAAACCATATCTGTTCATAATATGCAGATTAATACATACAAAAACCTAGCTTGTCCAGCTTTTTGTTAGATATATGTAAATTATTTTATGGCGGTTAGTTTTTCTTGTATCTCCAACATATCCGCCCACACTGATTTTTTCTGCAATGGCGTAGCTAATAAGTTTGATGGTGGATAAGTTACTATTGCAGGGATTGGCGTGGCTTTCATGCCTTTTGTCTGCGGCACATAATCATGCCAACTTTTACGAAGACGTGAAATACTTTCAGTTTTACCCAGTAGAGCTTTGGCGGCAAAACTGCCACAAATTATCAAAATTTTTGGCTGGATAAGCTGAATATGTTTTTCGATAAAGGGCATGCTTACCTCTATTTCAGCAGCAGTAGGAGAGCGGTTACCTGGCGGGCGCCAGTTTAAAACATTGGTAATATATACAGCCCTAGTAGCATCTTCATTATCACGCACAAGATCAATGCATCCCAAAATCTTATCTAAAAGTTCGCCATGCGCCCCGACAAATGGTTTGCCTGCGCGATCTTCATCAGCGGCAGGGGCATCACCGACAAGCATTATCTCTGCCTTAGGGTTACCATCTGCAAACACCATGTTTGTTGCGGTTTTCTTTGATGCTATACCATCAAAATCTGTAATGGCCTTACTAAGATCTTCTAACGTTGATACAGAATTAACCC
>DAOWDF010000245.1 GCA_030639165.1 Alphaproteobacteria bacterium | reverse complement strand
GTAATGTTATAAATACCGCATAAGCCTCTATCTCGGTTGCATCCGCTCCAGAAAATAAACATAATAATACTAGTGAATCCAATGTGATATCAATCAGTCTAAACCAGTTTACTATAACTAAAAAATTGTAGAAATGTTCATGCCACTCATACTGCTTACTAACGAAATAAATAATTGATAGCCCTACAGTAAGACCCACAACTATTCGGATCAAATGCACCGACACAATAAATGGAATAGAATATCCTTCAGCAGAGGTTATGACCAAAACAGTTAATACCAACGGCAGAAAAATAACTGGAATAATAAAGGATTTTATTGCATTTTCGCGTGATGTGCATTTAAAGCGATCTATGCCGCTACGCATTAATAAAATAATTTCAAAACACCCTAATAGGTTTTCTTTCAACTCTTGTTTTTTTAGCATAACACCCCCAAATATATTGCATAATATTATTGTAGCACATGCAAGCCACTAGACATAACTTTGGAAGCTACGCCTAATTTGTGATTTTAGTTATCTATAACTAAGGTTAGGTAAAGGCAGATTAAATCAGTTATTTTCTAATAAGTACTCACTAGGCTGATATATCGCCTTATGATGCGGCATATCATCACGGGCAGAAGTTACGCTTTTTATGCGCTCTTCCATATATGGTTGATAATCCATATCGATGGCTGCGACAAAAGTATTTATATTATGCTCAAACTGCTCTATATCGCGGACTAACGCATTGCTATCACACAACAAAAGACCAGTGATATAATCAGGGTCACTAAGCATTGGCGCGCTGCCGTCTTTAAAAGCCGGAGTTATAACATCCAAAATATTTATATGCTTGAAATATTTTGCCTCAAGGCCTTCCAGATTCAATATTGAGGCCGCTGCAATAACAGTAGGAATAAGAGTGGATTTTATGAGCATTTCTGCGGCATTATAATTGAACTTCTCTACATAACCATTTAATTCATCATCCAAAGATCCCCTTAAGTGACTATCTGGAATATCATTCCTATAATAATGAGCCTTAACGATAAAATCTCTTAATCCCTCCCTATCTTCTGAGCTAATCATCTCTTTCAATTCAGACACATGGGCAATAAAACCCTGTGCGGCTTCTAATATGGCTTGCTTATTATCGGCAAAAATCGGCAACCACATTGGAATGGATGACTTTGCCGTTCGCGTCATATCAAGCATATAGTTACCTGCATTTTTGTAGCTATCCAAAGCATGGCCAAGGTTTAGAGGATCTTCACCGCTAGCCATAAGGGAAATAGATATAACGCGCTGGAAATGTGAGATTGCGCCATATAGGCGATCATGTGTATCAGCCTCCATATGAATGGTACGCGAGCCTATATCTTGCCAAAGCTTTTCTACAACTTGCTGCTCTGCCTCTACCGAAGCGTTTTGAGGGACTATAATACAGACCTGATCTTTATACATCCCCTCTTCCGCAGAAGCAGGGCCAGAGCCAGCACGGCCAGTTAATATATGCGCAGGAATATATATAGCCTCAGCAGGCAAGCTATTTTGAACTTCACTAATCGCCTTGACTTTACCTGATCCAATATCGGTTATAATAACATTATCTTGTACATGCCCACCCATTTCCTCAAGAACAACCGAGAATTTATCAATCGGCGTTGCAAGAACAATAATATCGGCATCAAAAACGGCCTTGGTTAAAGACCCACATAGCGTAATATTATCACGCCCTGACACAATATTTTGAACTTCGGCAAGGGTTTTACCATTATTATCATATGCACAAACATTATAACCAGCTCCAGCAAAGGCCATAGCCATAGCTGTTCCTTGCTGGCCTGCGCCTATAATAGTAACATTGGTCATAGATATCACGCCCTTAAGAAAATAGTGATCCTGAAAATTTAATTTTTGATATGTATAACATGACGCGCATTATGTCAACGATACATGGCTATGTTGGCATGGCAATTATCTCGTTCTCCAAGTAATGCTTAGGCTCTTCATCGCGTATTACTAACGACCTGTGGAACTCCCCCATACTTAAAGGAGCTGAAAAATCTTCATTCATTGGCCTATACTGAAATATTGTCCTACCCTCAAGATTAAGCTTAAGCCTAAATCCTTGCGGATCTCTTTTATCTTCTATGAGATCAAAATAATCAAGATTCAAGTAATAATGAACTAAATCGCAAGTCCCTTTAGTATTAGGGTTTGAATATATAGCTGGAATTAACGGGACATCAGCGTCACTGAACTTGGATATAATATCAGAGAAATTACCGCCCAGCTCTTTTACAAGCCCTGAAAATTCGCCAAATGATGTATTAGTATTACCCTCATAACCTGCATATTGGTAAAGATAAGCGCATTCTGATACATCCTGATTAGAGTCAATATATCTAACGCATGGCCTTTTACTTCTATTTTCAAAATGTAATTTCATACAATAAACTCAGCGATATTTTAAAGCTCCCATAAGTTTTTTGCATTACGTTCAAAATATGTCAATGAAATAATAGATTTACTATTACTCTCATAACCGCTACACAATGTTATGCATCATTTAGACAAAACCAAAATTTTCGAATTTATAACCGCCTCCCCCAGCCCAGTTACCAAACGCATTATAGCAAGAGCATTTGGAATTAAGGGTGGGAGCAACCGCGTCGCGCTTAAGCAAATATTAAAAGCACTAGAGAGCGACGGATCAATCACCAAGCAAGCTGGCGGAGTTTATGGCATTCCTGATGGGCTGCCGCCTGTTGCTGTACTTGAAGTACATGACATTGATCTTGATGGTGATGTATTTGCCCGTCCCCTTGATTGGGACGTAGAGCTGAAAGGCGAAGCGCCGCGCATAGAAGTTATACCAGACCAAAAAAACTACAAGAATGTCCGTGAGCATAGCCGCGCTCTTTGCCGTATTGCCCGCACTGGCCACGCCACATATGAAGCGCGTATTATACGCCTGATTGATGAAGGCGCGCGCTCTGAAAACATACAAGTTGTCGGCATTATCTCGATACAAAAAAATAACGCCATCCTTAAGCCAACTAACAAAAAAGCCAAGCATGATTTCGATATTTCTACAGGTGATTTGAACGGCGCAAAAGATGGAAATCTTGTCTTGGCAGAAGTCCTGTCATCGCAAGGGCTTAATCGTAAGAAAGTTCGCGTTAGTGATATTATCGGTAGCCATGATGACCCCAAAGCTATCAGCCTGATTTCTATGCATGAAGCTGGCCTATCAGAAAAATTCCCAGATGTGGTTACATCTGATACCAAAGATATGAAAGTACCGCCAATTAAAGGGCGTGAAGATTTACGCAAAATTCCTCTAGTTACCATTGATGGCGCGGATGCTAGGGATTTTGACGATGCGGTATTCTCAGAAAAAATTGATGGTGGCTATCACTTGATCGTAGCTATCGCCGATGTTGCACATTATGTGACACATGGATCTAATTTAGATGATGAAGCGCAAAAGCGCGGTAACTCCACATATTTCCCTGATCGCGTTGTTCCGATGCTGCCAGAAGCTTTATCAAATGATTTATGCTCACTGCGCCCAAATGAGAATAGAGCCTCTTTGGCTGTACATATGTATATTGATGAGAGCGGTAAACTCACCAAATATAACTTTACCCGCGCTATTATTAAATCGGCGGCTAGACTTACTTATGAGCAAGTGCAGGCTGCAAAAGATGGTAATACTGATGACACCACAGCTCCACTTATGGAGAGCGTAATCAACCCACTTTATGAGGTTTATGGGGTGCTAGATAAAGCCCGCCAGAACCGCGGAGCACTTGACCTCGATTTGCCAGAGCGTCAAATTATTATTGATGATAATGGACGTATGAGCGGAGTTACGACTCGCACAAGGCTTGATGCACATAAGCTAATCGAAGAGTTTATGATTTTAGCAAATGTGGCGGCAGCGAGCGGCCTTGAAGGCAAAGATAAGTTCCCATGTGTATATCGCATTCATGATAAACCCAGCTACGAGAAGCTTGAGGGAGCACGGGACTTTATCGAAAGTTTTGATCTTTCATTACCAAAAGGTCAATCAATCAAGCCGAAGCAGATCAATCACCTACTACAAGCTGCATCCAAGCATGAATATTCACACCTGATCTCACAGATGGTTTTGCGCACGCAAAGTCAGGCAGTCTATTCTACCGATAATATCGGGCATTTTGGTTTGGCACTGGAGAAATATGCTCACTTCACTTCACCGATCAGACGTTATGCGGATTTACTAGTGCATCGCGCGCTGATTGGCGCTTATGATCTTGGCGAAGGTGAATTAACAAAAGGTGAGACAGCGCGCATTGATGAAATAGCGCAGCATATTTCTACAACCGAACGCACATCTATGGGCGCAGAGCGAAGCGCAGTTGACCGCTTTACCGCCCATTATCTATCCGCCCATATAGGCGCGGAATTTGAAGGTAAAATTAATGGAGTTACGCGCTTTGGCTTGTTCGTAACACTAGCCGAGAGCGGTGCAGACGGTCTTATTCCGATGCGCGCGCTAGGCGATGATTTCTATGTTCATGATGAAAAAGCGCATGCCCTTATTGGACGCAGACGTGGCTATATATATAGGCTTGGCGCAACAATGCGCGTTACTATCAAGGAAGCTGACGGAATTACAGGATCATGCATATTTGATATAGCTAAAGGGCAAAAAGGGGCGGATATTCCTGGTATGAAAGCGCCAACGATTGGCGGAGGATCACATGACCATAGGGGAAAAAAGCCTCGTCACAAGGGCAAAAGAAAGAAACGTTAATTTTTATTGTTGAAATACTTGACATTAGATACAAAACACTCCATAAAACGCGTCTAGAATAAATATAAGGATTATAAAAGATGGCTAAAGCATCACATGTTAAAGTACGCTTAGAGAGCGAAGCAGGTACAGGATACCGCTATTACGCTAAGCGCAGCACACGCGCAGAATACAAAATCAAGAAAAAGAAATAT
>DAOWDF010000167.1 GCA_030639165.1 Alphaproteobacteria bacterium | reverse complement strand
GAGGATCTGTTCCTCATATTGTAGGCTTTGAAAATGAAGCTGTATGGAATGCTGCTTGCCAAGCTTGTGGAACGGAGAGCGTCCATTATGTATATTCAGTATCAGATGGGCATGTATGGTACTTAGCTTGCCCATCATCTGCTATGGCTTCTAATCCAGATAGTTGGTGTCCTATGGCCGCCGCTCTGCCAGGTAATAGCGAATATTGGGATCGCGAGACTGTGTATCTGTATGAGCAAGAAGGTACGGCTTGTGCGCTAAGGTGGGATAAAGATACTGGGCGAATGCAGCTGTTTCTTGGCGCATCACGTAGTATTCTTCCACGTATTCAAAGTATGGATGCAAATTTTGTTACAATTAATCCCGATATAGCAGATATTGTAGCATGGAAAAATAGCGCATTGAAAACTGAAAGGCTTTCACGTGCTGTAATACATATGCTTATAGTAACTGGGTTGATAGTTAACCTTATAGCTGCTGTGATTTTACTAATTAACATAGTATCCATATCTGCTGTTGATATGGACTTAGCTAAAATTAAGAAAAATACAGATGAAACAGCGCATGAGCTAGTTGTTAGTGCCTCTAATGTTATGCAGAGTGACGCGATTAAGCATATGGTGCGTATACAACATCTTTTGGATAATATTTCATTATCAAATGGGTACCTTGTTCGTTATGAGGTCGTTGGTAAACGGGTAGAATGGAGCGCAATTGTTCCACAAGGGCTTGCTTCTAAGGCTATAGAGGCTACATCTTTTGCAGAGCTGGTTTCTGGACGTGCTAAGAGATATTCTGCGAAGGTTACTGGCCCTGAAGAGGGTGATAATGTAAGAATAGATGGTAAGAAGTAGGGCGTATTTATGAACTTGGAATCACTTAAGAATTTTGATTGGCGCTCTTTAAGTAAATATGCCAGCCCAAAGGCAATGAATGATTTTAATGATTTCATTGAGGAATTGCCTCAAAATACAAATAAAACCCTGCTTACTATAGTGTCTGTTATTTGGGTTTCGGCAGCTTTTCTTGGGCTATATACCACAGTAAAGATGCAGGAATTTGCAGAAATATCAGTTAGTCGTGATGAGGCAACTGTTTTGTTGCCTGTTGTTCCCAAAATACAAGATAAGCCAGTTAGTCCGAGTGATGTTAAGTCCTTTGTGGATAATCTTGCAGGTGTTTACAAAGGCCTTGAAATAAATGCAAATTCTTCTAATATCATAATACGTGCGCGCTCCACTGCCCAGTTTGGGGAGTTTAGAGAGGCTATCGGCCATGTTCAAAATGGTGGCCTAGGGTGGCGTGTTGATGTTGAGCGTTTATGCATAGGTAAAGAATGCAAGCAGCACCCATTAGCTGCCTCATTAAAGATTAATGTTGTTTCGGTTCAAGGTAATATTTAAGTTAAGTAATATTTAAGTATAATTTGATATAGTTGATTAAGTTCATAGTTTAGTAAAAGGGTATTAAGATGAAGGCATTATTAAAAAAATGTAATTATGCAATGAAGGATGAAGGGAATGTTCTCTTTCTTATTCTAATTGCTGTGGCGTTATTTGCAGCACTTTCTTACGCGGTGACCTCATCGACAAGGTCGGGTGGTAATGCAAATTCTGAAACAAACTTAATTAGTAGTGCGCAAATCACTCAATTTCCTGCATCAGTTGGAATGGCAGTCGTTCGTATGACTATGACAGGAACTGGCGAAGAGGAAGTAAGGTTTAATACTCCACCAGACTATGCAACGCTTGATTTTAATTCGCTTGGTGTTTTTCATCCGGCCGGCGGGAGTGCAACAGCAGTTAAAGCTCCAGGTGATATTATGGTTTCTGGTAATGCTACTGACTGGGTATTTAATGCGGACTTAGAAATTCCTGAGATTGGTACAGCTGGTGTCGGTGGTAATGATATTATCGCTTTCTTAATTGGCGTAAGGCAAGGAGTATGTAGTAAGCTTAATGAAGAATACGGTCTGGGTACAGCTATACCTGCAACAGTTGACCTTTCTGCCTTATATGCACTAACTATGGTCGATGTTGGCGGTACTGACTATACTTTCCCTACAGGAAATGCCGCAGTAGCTAATGATATCGATGACGTAGCCGTTGGTACTAATGTTTTTGATGGTCAACCATTTGGTTGTTTTGAAAACGTTGCTGCCTCAGGTGTATATGTTTACTACCATGTTGTAGTAGAAAGATAGGCCTGTAGGTTCTAATGATAAGTAATCATAAAAATATAAGAATTAATCAGGAGCGCGGTAGCGCTCTTGTTTACATTTTGATCGCGATTGCGTTGCTAGCAGCTCTGACTGTTACCTTTATGAAGCCATCATCTCAACAAACCTCATCACAGGGTAGTTTTAGGACTATTGCTAATGTTAAAAATCAGATTGATACAATAACATCTGCGGTACAGAGCTGTATTTTGACGTATAGAAAAGGCGATGCATTAATTAATGTAACAATTCCTGGAAGCGATCCTAGCGCACGTAAAAATTTTCCTATTAAGCCAAACTCAACACATTATACAGGCGCAACCATTGGCGCTACGGCTGGCCGCTTGGTTAAGGATATAAGATGCCCAGGAAATCCGGGTGGTAATGATAATAACCATGCTCATATTTTTGGCAGAACATCAGGGAAATCCCTGCCCCCAGTGCCTGATCTATTTGAAGATTGGCAATATTATAATGGTATAGATGGTGTTTTCTTCTGGATAAAAACTAATAAAACAGATGCATTTATAAATACAGCTCTACAGAAAATTGATGATAGATATGACGAATGTGAAGTGGATATTGTTGACGCCAGCGCCGCAGTGAAGAATATGGATTCTTTGGCTGAGGCTACATGTGAGGTAGGATATACGTGCTTGCGTATGCGCATGACAAGAAAACCTTCTGCCGTATATAATGGTGATACTGATAATGAAGAAACTGCGGCAAGCTGTCCTTAAATTTCTGATCTAAGTTTTTCTACATCAATTTTAACTTGTGCAAACTCATCAATTATATCGGCGACAATCTCATCGCATTTTCTGCTTTCCGCGGCATCATCCTGAAGTTTTGAAGCAAGATCTCCAAGCGCATCACAGCAAGCCGATCTCGCACCCCCTTTAAGGCTATGCCCTAGTTCTGATAGCTTGCCATGATCCTTATCTTTAAGCGCCTCTATTATTCCCGATATTGTGGGGGCGGTCATATCCACAAACATTTCCATCATTTCCACGGTGCTCTCGTTAATGGCTCCAATATTTTTAATTAGGCATTCTCTATTAATTGACGGTGTTTTATCCGCATCCTTTTTAGCATCTGATTTTTCGCTATCATCTATCTTTAGGCTGTTCTCATCCAACAACCTCCAGCGCACCAATAATCCGCGCAGCTGCCCTAGTGATACTGGCTTAAGCAAGCATTCATCAAATCCATGGCGAGTATAAGTTTCGCGCTGTGACATTTGCACATCAGCGGTTAGCACAATAATAGGAGTATGCTTGTCCGTCTCTTCTTCTTTTTCCCTAATTGTATTTGTAAGCTCATATCCATCTATCTCAGGCATGTGTAAATCAGTAAATAATATGCCATATCTACCGCTTTTAAATGCCTCAAGCGCTTCTTTTCCGTCTTTAGCAAAATCAGCATCAACCCCAAGTGACTTAAGTTGCCTTCCAAGTATATCGCGCACACTATCTGTGTCTTCTGCGATTAAAAGGCGGGTAGGCCCCTCTATTATAGCCACGTTTTGCCTAGCTGCATTCTTTACTGCTTCACCCAGACCGATACGGCTGGCAGGCTTTGTAAGATAGGTAGCGCCTAGTGAATGCAAGCTATGTGATAGGCCAATATCATCACGCACAGTATACATTACTATACCCATAAATGGCCGCAAATCTTGTATCTCACGGATAAGGTTAAGACCAAGCCCATCGGGCAGTCCTTGGTCAATAACGGCAACATCAAAGGGCTGCTTCTTTGCTAATTTAAGCCCTTCCTTATATGTAGCACAGCTTTCAACTTTCGCGCCCATAGATCTTAGCGAGCTTAAGATTTCCTTTGCCCCTTGCGGGTGGTCTTCTACGGATAGTACCGATATTCCCTCTAAGTCAGGTAGCTCCACGGTGCTTTGATCTGTGCTAATCTCTTCTGTGGGTATTTCAAACCAGAATGTTGAGCCTTTTCCTTCTGTGCTGTTAACACCAATTTTACCGCCCATAAGTTTAACCAGTTTTTTTGCTATGGATAAGCCAAGCCCAGTGCCGCCATATTTTCGTGACGTTGAATTATCGGCTTGCGTAAAGGACTGAAACAATTTAGCGCAAACTTCCGCGCTCATCCCAATGCCCGTATCGATCACTTCAAAGCGTAACCCCAGCCCATATTTAGGCTTTTTTATACGCTCTATTTTTGTGTTAACGCGCACAGTAACACTGCCATCATGCGTAAATTTTAGAGCATTACCACACAGATTTATCAAGATTTGGCGCAGGCGTTTAGGGTCGCCAAGAACAACAAATGGCACATCGGTTTCAATATCGTCAATTAGGTTTACATGAACGCCGCGCACTTTAACCGATAGAGCCTCTAGCATCCCGCGCACTAATAAACGCACTGGAACTTCAAATTTATCAAGCTCCATAGCATCGCTGTCCATTTTGGCAACATCCAAAACATCATCCAGTATTTCTAGCAAATTACTTGCTGCGCCTTGAGCTGTGCTAACCATTGAGGATACATTTTCACTTGGTTTTTCCAGCGCGATTAGCTCCAACAAACCGTATATTGTCTGCATCGGAGTTCTGATCTCATGGCTCATCGTCGCCAAAAAGTTAGACTTCTGCTTGGCAATAGCATCGGCATCGGCAATAGCTTGCTCAAGCTCTTGTCTTGTCTTTGCAGTGGTTTTCTTATTTGTCATGTTATTATTCATTACGGTTGTCTTTAGGCAATTTTTAGACTATCACAAAGCATTCTATATCTAAAGATACGAAATTAGGAGCATTTGAAATGGGTTATAAAATCGCAGTAGTTGGCGCAACGGGTAATGTCGGGGGCGAGATGCTCAATATTTTGCATGAGCGTAATTTCCCAGTAGATGACGTGATAGCTCTAGCCTCCGAGCGCTCGCTTGGCAAAGAAGTATCTTTCGGCGATAAAGACCTAAAAGTCCAAGATCTAGCTAAATTCGATTTTAAGGGCGTTGATATTGTGCTTTCCTCCCCTGGTGGAAAAGTGAGCGCGGAATATTCTCCAAAAGCCGCTAAAGCTGGCGCGGTAGTAATTGATAATACTTCACACTTCCGCATGATGCCCGACGTGCCATTAATTGTGCCTGAAGTTAACCCTGAGGCCATTGAAGGCCATACAAAAAGCGGGATTATTGCTAATCCTAATTGCTCTACCATACAAATGGTCGTGGCGTTAAAGCCTTTGCATGATGCTGCAACAATCAAGCGCGTAGTGGTTAACACTTATCAATCAGTGTCTGGCTCTGGCCGCGCTGCTATGGATGAGCTATTTAACCAGACTAAGAGCGTATTCATGAATAATACTAATGCTCCATCAGTTTATCCGAAGCAAATAGCCTTTAATGCTATTCCACAAATAGATGTATTTATGGATGATGGCATGACGAAGGAAGAGTGGAAGATGGTGGTTGAGACCAAGAAAATTCTTGGCTCTAAAATCAAAGTCGGCGCCAATTGTGCCCGCGTTCCTGTGTTTGTTGGTCACGCCGAAATGGTGAATGTTGAGCTAGAAAATGATTTTTCTGCCGCTGAGGCGCGGGCTGCTATGCGTGAGTTTGAAGGGCTGACCGTTGTTGATCTTGATAATGAAGACCTTGAATATGTCACTCAACTAGAAGTACAGGGTGAGGACGATGTTTATGTTAGCCGTATCCGCGAAGATATTAGCGTAGAAAACGGGCTTAACTTCTGGTGCGTATCTGACAATTTGCGCAAAGGTGCAGCGCTTAATACTGTGCAGATAGCTGAGCTTTTGATTAAGAGTAAGTAACTCTTATCTCATCAAATCGATGCCTAGATGTAGAAGTACTTCGTCTAGCCATTGAATATATGGAATAAAATGTCCGTGCTTTGTTGGGCGGTTTTTATCAATTTCAATGTCATGCATGAAAAGTTCAGCTTCAACAGCTTTCTTTGCGTCTGCGCGGATTGTTTCTATATCCAAACCATCAGTGGCTGATTTCTGGAGGCAATCAAGAAGTTCTTGCTCGGATGGGTCTAGGTTGCCATCTTTATGCGCTAATATGCGTGCAAAATATACAATTTGCCCACGGTATCTGGGATCATTTATATGAGCAAATAATGTGCTTATATTCTGCTCTTCCTTAAAGTCATTTTCTAGAATATCTCTTTGCTCATCACTCAAAGCTATCCTGTTCATGATAGCGGAGATATATGCTATTTCTTCATCACAAACAATACCATCGGCATGTGCCATGGCTATAATACATCGTAACATATAAAACTTGCTTGTACTTACGCTGTCTTCACCAAAGGGATATTCTTTCATTTATTACAATCTCCAAATAAAAATAAAAACTAGTGTTTTTTATATCATGTAAATGCTAATAAAAGTATAAGATTGTATCTTATCAGTTCACTATGTTTAAAAGGTTTTATAATCCATGCCACCAGTGCAAAGACCATTATCGCCACATTTACAAATATATAAGTTACCACTAACGGCGCTTATGTCGATATCCCACAGGATAAGTGGGGTCGCGTTAGCCATAGGCACATTATTAGTTGCGGCATTTTTGATCGCGGCTGCAAGCGGGGAAGAGCATTATAACTGTGTTATGGATTTGGCGACTTCCACATTTGGAACAATAATTCTATTCCTCTGGTCGGCGGCGATCTACTTCCATATGTGCAATGGTATTCGCCATATGTTTTGGGAT
>DAOWDF010000175.1 GCA_030639165.1 Alphaproteobacteria bacterium | reverse complement strand
AGGAATGACTTTTAAAGCTTTCAATGGCGACTCTTTCCACTCACAAGGGTTAACGATAACGGGAATTATTTTTGCTTCACCTGCGTCGTTTTTTTCTAAAGCCCTCTTTAACTCTACATCGTAGCAATAGCCGGAAGCTAAGAAATGTGGACTAACTAATAATAAAATAATGTCTGAGTCTTCTAGTTCTTTGCTGATTGAATTGTCTAGGTTATCACCGGCATCAATTCTTTTATCATGCCAGGCTTCTATAATTCCTTGTCGTTTTAGTTGAGAGAGATGTATTTCTAGTTCATCCCTGAAGGTTTCGTCCTTGTGTGAGTATGAAAAAAAAGTTTAGACATATGATTCCTTATGTAGTTAAGGTATTAACAAACCCAATATATGGGCTTTTTTAAAAAATTCAACACAATATATGCTCATAAGCCTTTGAAAATTACTTTCTATGTAAAAGATACTGTTTTACTCTATCCCTTCCCTACTTTTCCTCAATTCCCTACCAATTGTGTTAGCAGAAACCCCTAACAACTCCCCTACTTCTGCTTGAGTTTTACCATTATTCAATAGTTCATGCATATGCTGAATTTGTCCTTCAGATAAAGCTTTTGGCCTGCCGACATGCTTACCGCGTTTTTTTGCGGCTTTCATTCCTGCTTTTGTACGTTCTTTGATTAAATCACGTTCAAATTCAGCTAATGCCCCCATGATATGAAAGACCAGCTTACCGCCTGTTGTGGTGGTATCAATACCATCAGTTAAGCTATGGAAGCCAGCCCCCTGCTCTTTTAATTTATCAATTAATTCACAAAGAAAACCTAGAGAACGCCCTAACCTGTCCAGCTTCCAAACAACCAGAGTGTTATTACCTTCTGAAACAGCGGAAAGAGCTTGAGAAAGCCCTTCTCTATCTTTAGTTATTCCGCTTTTTCCTTCGTCGGTGAATATCTTATTGCAGCCTGCCGCTTTGAGCGCATCAAGCTGTAAATCAAGATTTTGTTCATCGGTTGAAACTCTAGCATAGCCTATTTTCATAGGCATAATAATGACACGCCCTTTTGATGTGTTCAAGAGGTATATTTATCAGTGGTTTATGAGGATCAATTTTCCCTGTCAAAAGGGTTCCCTTTTGGTGGATACAAGATATTCTATTTTCTTATTATCTAAGACGATATGAGAATGTCATTTTGAGGCATTGAAAAAGACATGCCCTGCCCTACGTTTTAAAAAGTTTAGTTTATGAGACGCATAAATAGAGGTAATGAATTTTTGAAAGTAGCGAATTGGTAATGGTTTCGTATCATACTTTCTCAATTATGAGTTTAATCCCATAATTGAGATTATTGCTTTAAATTTTCTAAAAGCTTTAAGTTCTGGTCAAGATGATGATTAACTCTAATGCGGAAGCTTTCATCATCTATGCTTTTTACAAGTCCTTTTCGTTTTCTATATTCCTGGATTTTTCCATCAATATCATCTACAAACGTTAACGGTAACATCACGAAAAAGTTATAAAAATCGGGATCATTATTAACCTTTTCATGAACTAAGATATATCCGTATAAATAGGGATCCTTTTCAAGAAAAGTACCTGATTCTCTATAAAGATCTCCTAAATTTCCTCCATCATGATGCTTTCTACATTGAATGAAATAGACTAAAGAAGAATAGTTGCCACCTGATAAGCCAAGCAGAAGGTTTTCATATGTTTTACTAGAACAGTATTCAATATTACTCTGAGCTAAAACAACGCTGTTTGCCAATGAAGTAATAAGTACTATCAATACTAATAATATCTTGAAAAACATAGTCAAGCATCCTGTTACAAATCAAAAAGGTTTATGTCCTGGTATTGGCGGATTACCAGAATACTGCGCTCTAGAAGCATTGCCTATCACATTAACCGTAATTTTTCCACCATCCATTTCAACAATTTTTTGTATACGATTCATTGCCGCACGACTATTGCTGACAAAATTAGCCGCACGAGAAGTGCCCGCCGCAAAACAACCTTCAACATCCTTAGCATTATTTCCCCTATGAATTTGAACATTCTCATAGTTAGGGACATTTTCTAACTCAATTCTCCAACCATTTTTACCAGTCGAACGAACAAATGCATTATAAGTACCCGGAGAAATAGGGTCTTTACAAGCACAAGAGCCACCTACCCTATCTTCCAATACATATCCTTCGAAGGTATCTGTAATTTCAGTGCTTGATACAAGTAAAAAAGAAGTAATAGAAGTGCTTGTAAATATTTGTCTAGTGATTGTAATCTCAACATCTAGCCCCTCAGGATCGGTAAACATCACCGGATTAGCAGAAACATAAGCAAAGGTATTCAAGCCACCCTCAAGTCCGATAGGATCGCTTGTAATATACCGCCCTGTTTCAGGATCATAATAACGGTTCCAATTGTAATGAAGGCTACTTTCATTATCCCAATACTGCCCTGCAAACCTTAGATTGACCATTGTGCTACCGCTCGGCGCTCCATTCCCAAACGCATCACTTTGCCAGCTCCATACTTGAACGCCAGTAGTGTTACTCGCATAACGGGGCGTTCCTAAATGGTTGGTATGTAGATAGCTTAAAACCTCGCTTGTTCCTGCATCTACTTGTGCGAGTGGTTCACCGTTTAGATAAGCATATTCACGGATTAGATTACCACTTGCATCATACTCTCCATACAGCAAGCCGCCTGCTCCATATACATAATGCGTAGTTACACCACCTACTATTTTTTGTGTACGCTGGTTATTAGCGTTATAGGCATATTGCCCTACCGTGATACCAGAGATACTCACCTCTTTGACTTGTCCGGCGGCATCAATCACATAGCTACGCTGTGTATCGCTAGTGATATTGCCAGCATTATCATAAGTGATAGGTGAGGCATTAATAGCACTTAATTTGCTGTTTTCAGGTGGATAATCATAAGTTATAGCATTTCCATTAAGATCAGCTGTTAAGCGATTAGCAATCGCATCATAGCTATAAGAAAATAGCCCCGCATTACTATCTTCATCAGTTAAGCGGTAAAGCTCATCATAAATATAACTGTCTACGCTTTTGGACGTTATATTTCCAGCAGCATCATAAACATAAGCCTCATTCATCAGCGTACCGATTTGTCGGTTGATTAGTTGATAGGCTGTATCGAAACTATTGGTTAATGCTATGCCGTTACCGTAAGACAGGCTTTCAATTCCACCAAAGGGTAAATAGGTGATATTATCTGCCAGTGTGGTGGGTGCGCCGTTAATATCTGTATCTACAGAACTAACTTGTCCTTGCGCATCAAGGCCATAAGAAATAATCCTGCCACTAGGCAAGGTGATAGCTGTAAGCGTTCCAGCTAAATCGTAACTATAAGCAGTGGCTAGCCCTAGCTCTCCACGTGTTTCGAGAACAGTACTTAGGCGACCTAAAGCATCATAAGTATAAGCAGTGCTTTGCGTTGATTGTGGATTAAGAGTTGCACAAAGTGGCTCCATACCATCATAGCGCGTTGAATTCGTTCCCTTACGTTGGAATTCTTTTTCCATTGCGTTACAGGTGCGGTTCAGGGTTTTATAAAAGCTTGGCGTTGCGCCATCACTCTGAAAAGTAGAGCATAAACGGGTGGCAAGTCTGCCACTATTGGGGGCAAGCGTAGTACATTCATCTTCAATGGAAGCAACCTCCCCACCTTGTTCAAGGGTTGTACATAGCCGTCCTTTAGAATAGCCGCAGCCCACAGGTGCATCATATATAAAACTGGCATTACGGCTGGTTTCAGTAGAATAATTGACTGAAGTTACTCGATTTAAAGCATCATAAGTGTAGGTAGTTACCACGCCGCGTGCATCAGTACGTGTTAGTACGTTTCCAGCGCTGTCATGGGTAAAAGTGATCGTTCCCCGATCAGGACTTACTTCTTGGACTAAATCACCAAAAGCATTATAGCTATATTGGGTTGTATTATTCCTGGGATCGGTAATGGCCTCATTTTGATCAAGTGCATTAAAATCAAAACGAGTTTGCCCAGCCAGTGCATCCGTATTGCTGGTTAATCGGTCAAGTCCATCAAAAGCATAGGTGGTTGGATTGAGATTGCCGTCAATCACACTGGTTTGATTACCATTTACATCATAGCTATAGCTTGTTTTATCATTGTTGGCATCAATGCTTTCCAGCAAACGGGACAATTCATCAAAAGCTTGTGTAGAGCTATAGCGCAAAGTGCCTATTGAATCTTTATACACTTCATTAATTCGGTTACCCGCATTATCCAGTGTATAGGTTGCAGTATTACCCAAGGAATCTTCCATACCGACCATACGGCGCACATCATCGTAGGTATAAGAAATAACAACACCATTAGGTAATGTCATATCAATCACATTACCGTAATTATCGTAGTTATAGCTGGTTGTCGCTTCGAGAACTGTACCTAGTCCCTGTGTAGAGATTTTTAATCTTCCAAGAGTGTCATAAACTAACGCGGTTTGAATGAGATTTTGATCTTCAGTTAGTAATGGACGGTTCGCCGCATCAAAACTTAATGTTTTTGTTTCATGGCCAAGCGCGTTAGTGACTTTGATAAGGTTAAAATTCGCATCATATTCATAAGCCGTGATGTCAGAGACATCAGTGCGCGATCCGTTTATACTCGCAAGCCTACCAAGAACAACATTACCGAATACATCTATAGTATCGGGATGATAGCTATAAGTGGTTGTGCGCACTTTAGCCGTTGCGGTATCAGTGAGCGTTGTAGAAATCATTCTGCCTTGCGCGTCATAATCGTTATCGGTGGTTAAACCAGACTCAGATTTAACATCGACCAAGCGATATACTGGATCATAAGTATAAGTGGTAGTGCGATCCTCAGGAGTACCACTTGCTTCGGTCATAGATGTTACCAAGCCACGGCTATCACGAATATAAGAGGTTAGATTCCCTTTCCAATCGGTTTTACTTGTGACCCAGCCATTTGTATCATAGCTATAGGCTTTATTT
>DAOWDF010000291.1 GCA_030639165.1 Alphaproteobacteria bacterium | reverse complement strand
GCACAAAAAAGTCCATCACCATGGCATTGAAGCCGCTAAAAAGTACAATAATAATGATTTAAGCGGTGCTATAGAAGAAGTCAAAAAAGCCGAACTTGCTTCGGTTGATGTAATACGCTTCCTTGATGAAATGATTGCAAGCACCAAGTAATGATCTCGTTTCTATATTCCATCGCTATTATTGTGATTATCGCCGCGTATTTTCCGCAAATATGGACGTTATTGCGGGCGCGGACAAGGTGCTCCGACATATCGCTACTGACTTGGTTTACGTGGGAGGCAACCAGCATCATTAGCTTGCTATATGTGACATTTGAAGTTTACGATTTAAAGCTAATAATTGTCTATAGCGCATGCACTACTTGTAATGCCGCAATCATTGCAATTACCCTATATAAACGTAAGAAATATGTTGGAGTTGAGGAATAACTTTGAAAAACATCAACTACTCTGTTATACATATCGCCTTATAATACTAAGGATAAATTGATATGACACAGCAAGACATCACTCCAGAAATAGCCATAAAATCTCGTAACTGGGCATTTGAAGAGGCGAAAGCCGTGGTTAAACGCTTGCGCGCAATTGGCCGTGGACAGGTGCAAACACCTGAAAAGGGCTATGTGTTATTCGAAACAGGATATGGCCCTTCTGGCTTGCCGCATATTGGCACATTCGCCGAGGTCTGCCGTACATCTATGGTCTTGCAAGCATTTAAAGCTCTGCAACCTGAAATACCAGCCAAGCTGATTTGCTTTTCCGATGATATGGACGGCCTTCGTAAAGTGCCGAGCAATGTACCTAATCAAGAAATGCTTACCGAGCATTTGGGTAAGCCTTTAAGCGTAGTCCCTAATCCATTCGATAGCGATCATCCAAGCTATGCCGCGCATAATAATGCCGCTTTGCGCGAATTTCTTGATGGTTACGGATTTGATTATGAGTTTAAATCTGCGACCGATTGTTATTTATCGGGTGAATTCGATGAAACATTACTTCTTATGCTTAAGCATCACGATGATATAAAGCATGCTGTGCTTCCTATATTAGGTGAAGAGCGCGCAGCTAGCTACTCGCCTTTCTTGCCAATCTCACCTAGCACAGGCAATGTATTGCAAGTGCCTATCCTTGAAACTGATCCAGAAAATGGCACGATTACATTTGATGATGAAGACGGCACGCGCGTAACACAAAGCGTATGTGGAGGAAAAGTAAAGGCACAATGGCGCGCTGATTGGGCGCTACGCTGGCATGCCCTTGATGTTGACTACGAAATGAGCGGTAAAGACCTTAAAAGCTCTGCCGATATTTCCAAGCAAATCCTCAAAATACTTGGCAAGCCATATACTGCTGGCTTTCACTATGAAATGTTTCTAGATGAAAAAGGCGAGAAAATATCCAAATCCAAGGGAAACGGCCTTAGCATGGAAGAGTGGTTGAAATACGCCCCCCAAGAAAGTTTGGCTTATTATTTATTCCAACGCCCTACTTCGGCAAAAAAACTCTATTTCGATATAATTCCAAAAGCAGTGGATGAATACATAACCGCCGCGCAAAATCTTGAAGAACAAGAGCCAGCAAAAAAACTGGATAACCCAGCATGGTATATAGATAACGACGAGGCAAAAAATACGCCGATTTCATTCGCACTTTTACTGAATTTAGTAAACGCGGCCAATACAGATGATGCGGATACTATTTGGGGTTTTATCCGTAAATATGCCCCAGAAGCTACGCGTGAAAATGCTCCATTCTTGGATCATTTGGTAGGTTATGCGCTTCAATATTATCGTGACTTCGTCCTACCAAGCAAATCATACCGCCCCGCAGATGAGCGCGAAACCAACGCTTTAACTGCTCTGGCTGGTACATTAAGTAGTCTGCAAGAAAACCTATCACCAGAAGAGTATATGAGTGCGGTATTCAGCGCCGGAAAAGAGAACGGATACGAAAAAGATGAGCTAAGACAATGGTTTCAGGCTCTTTATCAAATCCTACTAGGTCAAGACCAAGGCCCTAGATTTGGCTCTTTCATAGCATTATATGGCACAGAAAAAACCGCTTCTCTTATAAGTGATGCTCTAAATAATAAGCTAGCAAAAACTGCTTAAATAAAATTTATATCTAATTTATATAAAATTTTAAATAAATGTTAAATAAACCAATGATATACTCATAATAGAGAGTAACCTTAATTAAGAGTTGGTTTAAATGATTGATATAGAACGCGCAAATCCTACTGCTAAAAAAATACTAAACTCCCTCGATATATTCGAGGAATTTTGCATGGGAGAAAAGCACTACTCTCCATCCCAGTTCAGAAAAATAAACAAAGAACTTAGCATCGGCGCAGTGCTTATGCTTGGCAAATTCAGATATAAAAACGGCCCTACAGGTAAACGTATATTCTGGAAGGGTCTAGATAACCGTGAGCATGATCTAGGCCTTACCCATGATGCAAATATTATGCGCGATTATCCAGGGTTTAACGCCAAACACTCTAACTCGCTTGCAAAAGATTCAGTGATAGAATCCCAAATTATTAGCATACCTAACGGAAAAGGTAATTTTTCTGCCGTCACACTAGAAGATGGCAGCACAGGTATAGGCCCAAATTACCGCATAGCCCTGCGCAATGCAGCGCTTAAAATGCACTTAAAATCAGGCTTCAACCCTTTGGCGACCCTAGATAATTTTTGGAAAATGATGTGTAGTGATATCAAATCCCCACTAAATTACAACACCAAGCACTAAACCATATCTATATAAGATTATTACTTGTCTATAACTCCACTTGCCACTATTCTGCTATTCCGTATTAAAGCAGGAGACGACTAGTGGAAGAGCAATTAAACACCCTATGGGCAGAAGTCATTGACGTATGGCAAAATGGTTTTATGGGCATTAATATCGGCCAAATAGTAATAGCTCTACTAATTTTCACATCATTCTTAATTCTGCGCGGAGTATTAAGCAAATACATCTTGCGCACCCTCCATCGTTGGGCTTCAAAGTCCGACAATAATATAGATGATAGAATAATCGAAGCTCTCATCCCCCCTATTCGCTTTATACCAATAATATTAGGAGTATTTTTTGCAACTCAAAGTCTGGAGATCGGTGAATCTTTCACTGCATTTACAGCACAAGCAATTCGCTCCATGATCGCCTTTACTATATTCTGGGCGCTGCATCGCTCTCTTGATCCCATAAAGCATTTCTCCAAAAAAATGGAGAAATTACTCACACCTGTTATGATGGTATGGATTTTCAAATTCCTGAAAGTGTTGGTATTTTTCATCGGCTCATCGGTGATTTTAGAGATATGGGGCATTGCTATAGGACCATTGCTAGCAGGGCTTGGCCTATTCGGAGCCGCGATAGCTCTAGGCGCACAAGATCTGTTCAAGAACCTGATTGGCGGCCTAACAGTTATCGCTGAAAAGCGCTTCTACCCAGGTGACTGGATCAAAGTTGATGGCGTTGTTGAAGGCACAGTTGAAGAGATTGGCTTTCGCTCAACACGTATCCGCAGATTTGATAAAGCCCCTGTGTACGTGCCAAATTCTGATCTATCCGACGCGGTAATAACAAACTTCAGCCGCATGACAAATCGCCGTATATACTGGAAAATCGGCATCACTTATGACACTAGCCGAGAAAACCTCATCCTTATACGCGATGAAATAGCAAACTATCTGGCAACTAACGAAGCGTTCGAAAAACCACCAAAAGTTTCTACATTTGTGCGGCTCGACAGCCTCAACGATTCCTCCATAGACTTCATGATTTATTGCTTCACCAAGACAACTGATTGGGGTGAATGGCTGGCAGTTAAAGAAGAATTTGCGCTGGTTATTAAGGATATTGTAGAGAATAAAGCCTCCTCTGGTTTCGCCTTCCCGTCACAATCCATATATATTGAAAGCCTTCCAAGCGGTGATACAGCAGAGATTTTCGTGCCACCTGCTAAGGGGTAAAAAATCACTTAGGCGCAACCACAATATCCTGCTCAACTGGAGCTGGTGTATCTTCATGCTCAAATGTTTCATCATTTTGCGCTTCTGGTATACCCTCAACAACAGGCGCGACATCATTATAATGCGCCGATATTGACCCTATTGCTGATGTATTATCTTCACCAGGAAGCGTATCATCCTCAACACTTGCAGAGCCATAAATAGCAGGTGAAGACACAATATCTTCTTGTTGTAAAACATCCTGAGAAGCCTCAGGAGACCCTATTTCTAAATTTAAATTGTTTTGATAATTTTCCTGCGCCCTATCAGCGATATCTTTTGTATCCTGTTCACTAAGCCCATAAGTATTGCTTTTAATTCCAGCCTGAAAAGCATTGTCAGGATTATTAGCATAATTATCCTCTGCAAGCATACTCTTGGCATGTGCTACAGTTTGGGGATCAGGATCATTCAAATTATCTTCATAATGCTTAGATATATCATCATCTTCTTGAAGTCCATTTACATACAATATTTTCTGATCTGGAAAAGCATCCCTTGACGGGTCTTTGGTATTTTGGCCGTTGCTATCAACAACCTCTTGGTCGGTATAGCCTTGAATATTAGAAATATGGGCAGCGCCATAAATCCCAACAAAAGTTTCTTTCTGCTCTCCTATTCTTTGACGTATTCCCTCTTCACGCTCAGGGAAGTTTATAACACCTTCTTCTCTATTTGCTGTTTCTGATACATTTTGATCTGCTGCGACAACATTAAAATCATCTCCCTTTAATTCACGAGATGCGATCTGATAGACAGCTGGAAACATATCACCAACAGGGTTGCTATCTAAATTAGATGCACGATCCATTTTTTCATCATCTAATTCTAAAAGTAAGTCTTTTGCGCCAAGTTCTTTTGCAACATTGATCGCTATATTATCAACAATAGCTGATCCATTATCAGTATGAGCCTCACCAACGACTATACCAAATGCCTTACCTTCTTTATCCGCTACAGCTTTCGCAGCAGAAGCTTCCTCATATAAATTTTTATATAAATCATTAGCTTCATTTTGCAAATCTTGGGATATATCTGTCATATAATCACATACCAGGTGATTGTGTTGCTGGTGAATGGTTTTGAGCACTAGGTTCTTCTTGCATGTCACCTTCTAAATCTACCGCAGCGCCATCAGCCTCTCCTCCAACATACCCATCATCAGGAGATGACAGGGCATTCAAACGATCAGGGAATACTACTGCATTTTGTTCTTTATCAAGTGGATTAACCGCTAAGACCTCATCAAATTGCACATGACGGACTGCCCCTTCATTATCAGGATATTCATCAAAAGCCGCAGGGCCTGTCGCGCTATAATTTTCATTTAAAGTAACTGGCTCCGCCATATTCAAATCAAATAAAACTTGCTCATCCTCTATCTTTGCAACCAGAACTCCATGAGGTCCAGAAACACTTCCTCCACCCTCAATACCTGTTGTTACATTCACAGACACAAGAGCCATATCTTTCTTTTCAAACCCTACATGCTCTAACAATACTCCAGTCATACTCGCATGGTTATCACAATCGCCTGTCTTCCAATTTTCAAGAACATCCTCTTTATTGAATGTAACATTATCCTGCCCCGCTGCCTCAGTATGTGAGTACTGCATATTTCCTGTAACAAATTGATGCACCAAATGCGCTTGGTCAGGCTTTGGTAAATCTTTAATATCCTCAATAAAAGTTTGAATTTTTGGGTCTAATGAATCGACTGATGGTATATCATCTTGCATATCCCTAACATCTGGATCGACACTAACATCTTCACCAAATATAAGGTATTCTGGTTCAGTTGGCACAACAGTCCCGCCCACTGTTGCAGCATCCCAAAAATCACCAGTTAAATCAGCCATTTATAAAACCTCTAATATATTCATCACCTATAATAGACATTAACATTATACATAAGGTTAATACGCTCTGCAATTTTGCCACTTAGCTATTAATTAATGCACGGATATTTTCTTTTAAATATGCTACTCATTAAGGTATGAATTCGAATCCTGAAGTAAAACAGCCGACGCAGCAGATAATAGAGCTGCCAGATATACCAGCACTGTGCGTAAACGCACGTGAATGCGCTATTCTAACGGATGAAGGCGAGATACTCACCCTGCCTCATAAAGATGCGCCTCGCCTACTCCACAATAAAACCGTGATGGTTTGCCACGCGCCATATACAAAGACTAAGCTTGGATTTGATGAGTTTTACACCTTTGACGTGCTGGAGCTATTTGCCTTTGTTCACCCCGCAAAATTCTGCGTACCAACCCCAATTGGCATAGCAAGGGCGCTAGGACTGCCCGCGCCTACGGATTTTGAAGATCACCCGTTCACCCTAATGGATATTGCGCGCATTCTTTTAACTAACCTACAAAATGATCCGCTTGCGGAAAAAGCCAACCCTATAAAAATAGCCTCAATCATGGGATTAAAGGGCAAAGGCTGGCCTTGGACAAGATTTATATTCTCTGCATTAGGCGAAGAATATAATCCAAAAGAAGAAATATACTCCAAATCCGCACTGAATGTCTGGAAGCACCTGCCCGAATGGGCAGAGGACGCGCCCGAGCCACCCCCATCCCATCACGGAGTTAGCGAAGAAGAAGCGCATGAGCGCCTTGAAGCCCTACTCAATGTCGGGGACAAACATAGTGAAATCAGACCACAGCAAAAACAATACTCCGCAGATATAACTAAAATGTTTGAACCTATGCGCGAAGATGAAAACCCGCATATTGTGCTGGCCGAAGCAGGCACTGGCGTTGGGAAAACCTTGGGCTATCTCGCCCCCGCCAGCGTTTGGGCGGAGAAAAATGAAGGCGCGGTATGGATATCAACCTATACCAAAAATTTACAGCGCCAAATTGATGGCGAGCTTGACCGCCTCTACCCGCATCCCGAAGTTAAAAACGCTTATGTAGCCATTAGAAAAGGGCGAGAAAATTATCTGTGCTTGCTTAATTTAGAGGATTTATCCGCTGGCGCTGCCCTCTCCCACAATCCGCGCCACGCCATAGCCGCAGGAATAATGGCGCGCTTTGCCGCCACTACCAAGGATGGCGATTTAAGCGGAGCAGAATTCTCTGGCTGGCTTAGCGGCTTGCTCGGCATTGCAAACACGTACGGCCTATCAGACAGACGCGGCGAATGTATATTCTCGGCCTGTGATCACTATAAAAAATGCTTTGTCGAACGTTCAATACGCAAGGCAAAACATGCGCGAATTGTCATTGCTAATCACGCGCTTGTGATGATCCAATCAGCCATGTCTAATCCATCAGAGCTAATGCCTTCGCGCTATATTTTTGATGAGGGGCATCATTTATTTGACGCTGCGGACAGTGCCTTTTCTGCTCACCTCACCGCGCGCGAAACTGCCGATTTAAGGCGCTGGATTTTAGGGGTTGAGGGTAGTAATAAAGGCCGCGCCCGTGGTCTTAAACGCCGCATCGAAGATTTAATC
>DAOWDF010000204.1 GCA_030639165.1 Alphaproteobacteria bacterium | reverse complement strand
TATAATAATACCAGCCATGTGATGCAGTTTTGTAATGGGCAGGCTTGGGCCGCGATGGGCTTGGCAGGTGCCGGTGGCGGCGGGTGTACGAGCCCTGTCGGTGTTGAGGGCGAGATGCTTTATAATACCGATAACACTGTGATGCAGTATTGTAACGGTGTCGACTGGATGGGCATCGGGAAATAAATCAATGTGGCGGGACTTCTGATGCTCGTTGCTCCGCCATTCTCAATCTATTCCACAGATATGGCGGTGATCCGCATTTAATATCCTGAATATTCGGGTTTTCTGCCTTGCCATAAATTCCTTCAAATTCCTCAACGCGCACGGCAACACTCGGAGTTTTAATCTGGATATATATTTCATCATCCCAATCTATCAGCGCAAAATATGCTGGAATGCCGCCCTTAGGCAAACGCGCCAGCAACATCGGCAGCTCTAAATATCGCATATTCAGCGCTATGTCTTTGTTGTTTATATCCCCCGCGCCATCCTTATAACGCGCAAAATTAACCTCATGTGCTTTAAGGGCATGCGCTTCATAAAACTTACGGTGCGCGCCTTCATACCAGCCCCTAAAAGCATCGGCAGCGGCGCGTTTCTCATCTGCCCCGCCTTGCATATCGCTGTCATATTTACGCGCAAGATAGCCCCAATCCGGTGAGTTTACCGCGCCCACCCAGCCGCGTACCTGCCCCTTCTCACGCAATGACCAGCTAGTGCGGATTGCCTCTACTTCCGCCCATGCTTCACAAAACAAATACGCTACAATATCGCTTTTAGCTTCCAACAGCACAGGGAACTCGCCGCGCTCCTGCAATGGCAATAAATATAGCCCATGCATATCTTGGTAAAAATGCATCAACTCATGAAGGAAGGAATGAGCATTCCCCTCCGCACCTAAAAGATCAGAAAAACGCAGCTTGGCCTTGATATTACCAGCTTCTACCATTGACCAGAAACCGCTGGAGAATTGCTGTTGTTTTAGTGGGTTATCAATTTTTTCCGTCGATAGGGCAAACGGCTGATACGCCCCCGCTCCACCCTTTATAGAGAAACCGATATCATAACCAAAATCAGTAAGGTCATGCATTACCCCCGCCATAAACTTATCTTTAATGGCGTAAGAAACCATATCCGCACGCTTTTTATTAGCTGATTTCAATATATATGATGGGTTTATTTTCATGGCTCAAACAGCTTACTATGTAGTTATTTTATATAATTTCATGTCCATCATAGCAAACTACGTTTATGTACGGCCCAAGGACACTTCTTAAATGAGGCGAATAGTATTCTTATACTTAAGCCAAAATTTGACAACGTCCGTACCTATAACGTAGGAAGGTATGGTGCGCCCGGCAGGATTCGAACCTGCGACCCCTGGCTCCGGAAACCAGTGCTCTATCCCCTGAGCTACGGGCGCTTATTTAATATTTTTGTTTATAAGCTAAAATTCATTATTTTTCTACAATTAAGCCGTAATTTGTAAAAATACATCCTCAAGATCGCCCTGCTCGGTAGTTATATCAACAATACCGTAACCAGCATTTTGCACTGCCTCTATAATAGCTCCAACCTGCTGTTCACTAGTACTATAGCGCACAGAAAGATCACGCGCTGACTTTACCTCACAATTAAATTGCGACATTGTTGCTGGCACGGCTTCAATATCACGATCAAGGCGGAATATAATCTCCTTACTATCAATACTGCCAATCAACACATCCTTATCATCACATGCAACAATCTCACCATTATTTATAATTGCAATGCGATCACAAAGCTCCTCTGCTTCCTCAAGATAATGAGTTGTCAAAACTATGGTAACGCCGCGACTATTGAGCATTTTAACATTATCCCAAAGCTGACGACGTAGCTCTATATCTACGCCAGCTGTCGGCTCATCCAGAACCAGTATTTGCGGATTATGTACCATAGCTTTTGCCATTAAAAGGCGGCGCTTCATCCCGCCAGAAAGCGAGCGAACATAGGCATGCGTTTTATCGCCAAGTCCTACCATCTCCAATATTTCCTTAGAGCGACGCTCTGACTTTGGCACGCCGTAAAGCCCAGCCTGAAGCTCTAGCGATTCCAGCGGCGTGAAATACGGGTCGTAATTCAACTCCTGCGGCACTACCCCGATGGAGGATTTAGCGTTACGCTCATTCACATCAATATCAAAACCATTAATAATGACCGAGCCAGAGCTTTTCTTAACTAGCCCTGCCATAATATTAATAATTGTTGATTTACCAGCGCCATTAGGGCCAAGCAGAGCAAAAATGCTCCCCTTTGGAATATCAAGACTAACATCATTAAGCGCAACCTTAGCCGCAGAGCGCTTGCTGGCCTTATAGGTTTTGTTCAAATTCCGAATTTCAATAGCATTTTTCATGGTTATAATCTTTATCTTAAGTAAATAGCAATCTGATCAACGCCAACAAAGCTATTAAATCGCTTCCATGAAATCTTAGCTCTACCATCGTAAAACTTAATATCATCGCCGCTTTTTAAATTCCAAATCAGCTTTCGCCCGTTAATATCAGGGCGTGGATCTGATGTTATAATACCGTTATTTATATCTGATAACAGCGTCATTTCAAGCCTTACATCTTGACTAGCACGTAAAACCCGCACAAATGACCGATTATATTTATGCCCCATATAATGCCAAAACGGAGTCATTTTATTTCTACTAGCAGCAGAATAAACATCCTTATTATCTCCATCAATTTCACCAAGAAAAACTTGGTCATCAGGCACTAATGGTAAATCAGCGGTAATATTCAAATTATCCCCCTGCGCTGCCATGCGTACAGATTGGAAGTTATTATAAAAAGATTTATTGCTGTTTTCATTAAGGGGAAGAAGCACCTCATCTAAATCACTTCCATTAATAATAGCGGCTTTTATTGCTTCAGGAGATAGCAACTCTTCGCTTAACCTATCAAATCCTACAAAGCCATAAAGGGGGTCAACAAAAACCCTGCTACCATCTGGCATATATACAAGTAATACTGAATGCGCATTTTTATCAGTAATCATATTCCATTGAACAGATTTATAGCCTTTCTGCGCCAACAAGAAATGTAGCATACGGGCAGCATTGTCGCACATGCCCACTGCTATATTCATCTCAATAGCGCCCATAGGAAAGCGGATAAAATCTGGCAGCCTTTCGTTAGAAAGATAAGGCCGAAAGCGAAGAGCCATAACTTTTGAAGGCTCTACAACTTTAAACTCTTCAAAAACTGCTCTGGAAAGAGCAATGATTTCATCTTCAGCTGTGATAATATCACTATCAATAGCGGTAGCAATAATAGCATCGGCATGCCTAACAGCCTGATTAGTAAAATATATTTTGCTACCATAAAGACCTATAGCAAAGAGTATCGCGCTTATTATTCCAGCAAATATTAGGTGATATATAATCTTTTTCATGATGCGCTTGATGGTATATATTACGCAAAAAAAATCAAGGGGTTTAAACATTACCACAAAGAAACTTCGCGTTAAAAATATTACCTAAAACCGGCATCTAGCCACATCTTAGCTGCTTCATCATCATGTAAATAAGCGCGGAAGAAGGCATAAGCTGCATTCATAATATCTTGCTCATGCTCTTCGCGGCGAGGATTGTGCGCCAATTTGCCGCGCGTACCATTATAAACCATATGATCGCCGCCATCTAGCACTTGCAAATATTGCTCCTCATGGTCTGCATAATCATGAATTACTAGGCGATATTTATAATCATAGCCCTCCAAAGGTGAAGCATCTTCCGTTCCCGTCATATGCAACAATGGAATATCAATAGAGCTATATACCTCTGATGGCTCTGCCCCTGTTAAATGTGCAACTGGGGTTGGGCTATATAATATACCGCAAGTAATGCGGGAATCACGTAGGGAAACCAGCTCCTCATTAATATTTGGGAACATCATTCCCGCCATAGCCTGCGTAGTCATCGCGCCAAAGCTATGCCCACTCATCGCTATGCGTGATAAGTCTATATATGTGCCAATTTCTGCATCCTCACCAGCCATAATCTCCAGCTGATCCAGCACAAAAGGCACATCCGCCATACGATCAAGCGTAGTCTCACGAGAAATCCTCACCTTTTGCAGAATATCCCAAGCATGACCGCCTTTCCCCTCCCACAAGGAGCTATCTGTGCCGATATGAGTAATATGAACAATGATATATCCTTGAGCAGCTAAAAAGCGCGATATAAACGACGCGCCATCACGATTGCCTCCAAACCCATGACTCCATAGGATCACAGGCATATTGTCTAAATCATGATCTACGGGGTAATATATCTTATAGGGAACAGCGCGACCTGCACGCTCACGGTCAATAAACTCTCCACGCTTGAGCAGCACTCTATATGGCTCTTTAATAAGTGCATTTGCAGGAGACCAAATAGTCATAAATGTATCTTACTTCTTGCGAAAGCTATCAAGAGAGATAACTTCTCCAGTGTTACCCTTTGAATCGCCACCACCACTAGGCTTATCAGGGTCATCATCACCATCTGGCATTTCCTGCAAGATCAAGTCTTCCTCGGTCATGGTATCGTTCAACGGCTGGAACTGAAGCGCGAAATTTACAGATGGGTCAGCAAATATACTTATCGCTGCTAATGGCACAACAAGTAATTCAGGGATATCATTAAAGGACAGGCGCACTTCCATCTTCTCATCATCTACCGCTAAATCAGAGAATTGATATTGCAGAACAATAGTCATCTCCCCTGGATAGCGATCACGCAAATAATCAGGGATTTTAACACCCGGATAATCAGTTAGGAATGTTATATAAAAATGATGTTCCCCAAGCATACCGCCAGAGCCATCATAATTCTCTATAACCTCTTCAATAGCAGTGCGCACAACATTTCTTAGTGCGTTTTCAACCATTCGGTCATAGCGTAAAATTTCATCTTCATCAGTCATACATATATGTCGCAAATATTAGTGCTATAAAGCAATAGCTGTTTTAATTATTTTTTGAATTTATACAGGGGAAATAAAATGCCTGCACTTCTGTTGCGAGGCAGCAGGCACGCCCCACCCGATAGACGTTAATCTCTCAGGAATT
>DAOWDF010000295.1 GCA_030639165.1 Alphaproteobacteria bacterium | reverse complement strand
TTAAGCGCTCTACGGCCAAGATAATACCGTGCCATGCGCCCCATAAAATGAAGGTCATGTTTGCGCCATGCCAGAGACCGCCAAGCAGCATGGTCAGGAATAGGTTGATATAGGTGCGCATTTTGCCTTTGCGATTGCCGCCTAAGGGGAAGTATAGGTAATCCCTAAGCCATGTAGATAGGCTGATATGCCAGCGTCGCCAAAACTCAGTGATTGAGCGGCTTATATAGGGGTTGTTGAAGTTCTCGATAAAGCGGAAACCCATCATTAGGGCTAGGCCAATGGCCATCTCGCTATAGCCTGCAAACTCGAAGAATAGCTGAATTGTGTAGGCCACAGTTCCTAGCCAAGCATCGGCCATTGTTGGGTCTTCTAATGCGAAGGCTGCGTCAGCTAGTGGTGCGATTGTGTCAGCAATCAAAACTTTTTTGGCAAAGCCAGCCATGAAACGATATGCACCCTCGGAGAACACATCCATGTTGTGTTTACGGCTTTTGAACTGCCATGCCAAATCTTTATAGCGCAATACTGGCCCTGCAATAAGGTGAGGGAATAGTGTGATAAAGGCAGCAAAGTCAAAGATATTTCGTGTTGCGGGGGTATCTTTTCTCCATACATCCACGATATAGCTGATGGCGTGGAAGACAAAGAACGAGATGCCAATGGGCAGTATTACCTGCATTAATTCTGGCGAGAAATTAACGCCTGCATGGGTCATTAACTTTAAGAAGCTATCTACTCCGAAATTCCAATATTTGAAATATCCAAGCGTGAGTAGGTTGGCTATCACGCCAAAGCGCAGTAGCCATTTTGCCTTATTGTTATCGCGCCATTTCTCTATGGCTAGTGCGATTAGCCAGCTAAAACCTATAATGCCGTAAAGCATGAATAGGAAGTCTAAGCGCCACCATGCATAGAAAATAGAGCTTCCGATTAATATTATTGCAGAACGAAAACGTGGCGGGCAGAGGTAATAGGCAGACAAAAATGCTGGCAAAAACATGAATAGAAAGATAGGTGATGCAAAAACCATATATTATCGCTCAACTTAAATTAGCTCTGATATATAGCTGGTGAGGCAATCAAAGTCCAGTATTATGTTATTTAGCTGTTGCTTTTGTGGCTATTACAATGATAGATGTGTAGACTTGAATATTCAGGGGGCTGGGATGCTTAAGAAGTTATTATTATGCGGCGTAATGCTGCTCGCTGTTACATTTTTAGCTAAAGATCAGTATTCTGTAGTAAATATTGCTGTTGTTGAAGAAATCGAAGCGGTGGAGATGATCGTTGCTAAAGGCGAACCTGTTATTGAGCTATGCCCTGAGCTTGCAGAAGCAGAAACATATGGTGATGATAATAGTTTTAGATATATGACGTCTGGAAAAAATGGTTGGATTTTTCGTACGGAGTTAGATCTAAAAGAGAATATAAAACTTTCAGAATGGTCTAGTTATTCATTTAAACGCCTTAAAAATGCTTTTAAATATAATCTAATCAATGATATTGCCATAATGGTTATGCCGACGCGTGGTGTCGTTGGGCATGAGTATCTGTTGCCTAGTAATTTCAAAGACTATGATTATAAAGGGGCTATAAATGATTATGTGGAATTATTAGATGGTTTGCGTAATGCTGGATATATTGTTGCAGATATGCACGACGTTCATGAGCGTAGTGATTATTTCTTGAAGCGCGATAACCATTGGACTGCGCTAGGAGCTAGATATTCAGCAGAGAGAATGGCGACGGCTATTAAATCTCACCCTATATATAAGGGTTTACGGAAGTCTGAATATAAGACAACTATTCAGGAAGTAACTGACGGTTACAGTGCTAATGATCGCTTTTTGCAGTTTATTGAAGGTGTTTGTGGTGAGAAGCCCTTAGGGGAAACGCTGCCAGCTATATATAATACAGCTTTAGCAGATGTAACGGATACAAGTAGCGCGCTTTTTGGGGAAGCGGAGCAGCCAGAAATAGTACTTATTGGTACAAGCAATAGTACGCGTATGGGCCCGTCATATGCTAATTTTGCAGGTTTTTTGAAGGAGTATTTATCCGTTGATATCGCAAACGAATCTGTCTCTGGAGGGGCGTTTCGTGGATCAATAGCAAATTATATATCGTCGGGTAAATATAAAGAGGAAAAACCTAAAGTAATAATCTGGGAGCTAAATGCTTATTATGGCTTTGACCAAAAGGCAACTTTTAGAGAAATAATTCCGACACTTTATGGCGAGTGTTCAGATAGTGATGCTTTGATTGTCGCGCGCGGGGATATGAAGAAGGGGCGTAATTATATCTTTGATGATATTGATGACAAGGATATGTTCTTTTCAGATTATTATCTTTACTTGGAGTTATCTAATAAGGCGTTGCGCAAATTTAAGGTAGATTTTGCGCATCATGGAAAGATGAAGGATAAATTTAAAGTTAAGCGTAGCTCAAAGAACTTCCCTGAAAATAATGGTAAGTTCTTTATAGAGCTAAAATCAAATATAGATAAGCCATTGAAGTCTGTGGTTGTTACTATGAAAGGTAACCCAGATAGTTCTTA
The DNA here is from genome assembly GCA_030639165.1 of Alphaproteobacteria bacterium. Taxonomy (GTDB): domain Bacteria; phylum Pseudomonadota; class Alphaproteobacteria; order Micavibrionales; family Micavibrionaceae; genus UBA1672. The sequence continues at coordinate 5,114 of DAOWDF010000295.1, read as the reverse complement.
TATCGCAAAGATGTGTAAAGTGCCAAGCGATGCTATTCGTTGATTTCTTTTCTTAGTCTATTATAGAGATCAATATTTGCTTGTATCTTATAGTTTAGCTCTTGTGTTTGGCGACCGTAAGAATCTATATAACGAATGATATCATCTTCCCTACATACTCCTTCTTGGCGTTCGTGAACAATACATGGCTCGTTATTAATATTATTTGCCATGCAATGAATTACTTCTACAGGAACCTTAACGCCATTTCCTTTGGATAGGCGGTAATGCGCGCCATTGAGGATAACTTCTAGCTTTCCTTGCTTAACCGTCCATATTTCCTGACGCATTTTATGCGATTGCAGTGATAATATTTGCCCAGGGTTAACGGTTATTAGCTTTTCGCAATATTCCTTGCCATCATTATCAATGCCGACATTAATTACTTCATAATGTCCCCATGGGCGATGAACCGTATCTCCGGTTATGTAGCTCTCCATTTTTAATTGGGTGCTATTATTTAAATTACTCATTACCACTCCCTCAAGCTATAATCTTAAGTATATATATGAACTAAAAAACTTATATATGCCAATTATATTGCTATATATATGCTATATAATTAAATTTTTCCATAAGAAAATTATAATATGCAAAAAAAACTTGTAATTTTACATACTTTCTTGTAAATTCCGCACACTTCCGTTGAAAAAAATATTTGAAGTAGTTGTTAATATTAATAATTATTAAGTAGAGAGAGTGTGACATAACGATGAGCTTGTCTAATAAGAAATTGAATGTAATTCATGAATCAGAGACACAAAGACAATTTGTAAGGTTACCAATACCTGCTCAGGTGGTGATTAATGGAGAGACATACGAAGTTAATGATATATCATCAGGAGGATTATCTGTTGAGGGAGTGTTGCATGATGTAAAGGAAAACACGGTTATCGTGTTGTCTTTGACTTTACCGTTTACGTCCTTTTCTCTTGATGTAACTATAGAGGCAGAAGTTCTATATTATGATGAAAGTAATAAAAGGCTTGGCTGTCAGTTCGTTAACGTTACTGCTGATCAGGTCTCATTACTAAACCATGTAGTAAAATCTTATATGGCGGGAGAGATAGTTAAATCTGGCGATCTTCTAAATGTTGCTGCGCGTGAGAATTTTGTTAATCCACGTAAGAAGGCATCTACAGATAAAATCCCTGTTATATCTATTAAGAAACAACTTCCAAGATTGCTGATGGTTGGCGTTCTTGGTCTTGTCGCATTATCTTTTATTGTTGGTAATATCTACGATAGCCTATTTATACTTAAATCGAACGAAGCGATTGTAAAAGGTTCTGAAATTCAGGTGCGCAGTGCGGATCAGGGTATATTCATCTCTAAATTATCTGCTGATGTTCGATCAGTTAGCAAAAGGCAAGAGATTGGCTCTGTTAATGGCAATGATATCAAAAGCCCGTGTGACTGTCTTGTAACGCAAATTCACAGACAAGACGGCGAGTTTGTTATTCCGGGTGATCAAATCGTATCATTAGTGCCAAAAGAAAGCGCTCCATGGATTGTGACCACAATGAAACCAGCAGACGCAAGTCGCTTAGGTCTTAATAATCCAGCAAAAATATCTATTGCAGGAACTAAACTTGAAATGAGCGGCAAGGTTGCCTCTATTAAGGCGAATGCACCTAATGGTGGTTACTATGGTCCTCAGATGGTGCAAATACGCATTATGCCTGATGAAAAGCTGCCGATTGATTTAATTGGTAGACCAGCAAAAGTTGTATTTGAAATAAAATGACTTGAAAGTTGTTGTACTGAACTTTTACTCAGTGCCTTTCGAAAAAGAGTAAATAATAATGAATGAAAATGATATTAAAGCTAATATTGTCCCTGTGATTTTATGCGGTGGCTCTGGCACGAGGTTATGGCCTGAGAGCAGGGGGGATAAGCCTAAGCAATTTCTTAAATTGATGGGCGATAATTCTTTGCTGCAAGATACTATGCAAAGAGCTGTTAATATCTGTGATGTGCCTGCGGAGCGTCTGGTTACCGTAACCTTAGGTGATTTGCGTGATAATGTTCATGAGCAAATACTAGAGATATTCCCTGATATTACTGAACACCATATTCTTTCCGAGCCAGTTGGCCGTGATACGGCTGCGGCCGTTGCATTTGCTGCTAGATATGTGACGCAAAAATTTGGTGAAGACGCGGTAATGTGGGTTTTGCCAGCGGATCATTATATTGGCGATGAAGATACTATGGCTTTGGCATATGTTGATGCGCTGGAAGCGGCGCAAAAAGACTATTTGGTAACTTTCGGTATAAGGCCAACGCGCCCTGAAACTGGTTACGGGTATATTAAGCTTGGTAGTTCCTTGAAGGGCGATAGTGTTTATAATGCGGATGCTTTTGTTGAGAAACCGAATCGTAGCGTAGCGCAAAGATATATGGATAGCGGCGAGTATATGTGGAATAGCGGCATGTTCATGTTTAGCGTGAAATCTGTGCTGCAACAATTTGCTGAACATTGTCCTGATTTATTGCAAAATGTAGATAAAGCAATGAATATCGCAATTGACAGTTGCTGTGCTGATTTATCTATTTATAGTAGTATCCCTAAGCAACCATTTGATAAGGCGATCATGGAAAAGAGTTCTATGGTGGCTGTTGTGCCTTGTAATCCTGAGTGGTCTGATATCGGATCTTGGGAAAGCCTGTGGGAAGTGCAGGAAAAGGATAAGGACGGTAATGCTTTTACTGGTAATGTGGTCTGCCATGAAACCAGTAATTGCTTGATCCAATCTAACAAACGTTTGATAGCTACGGCTGGTGTTGAAGATATTGTAATAATTGAAACTGAAGATGCGTTGCTTGTAGCGGATCGTAAAAATAGTGATGTTATGAAGAGCTTGGTTAATTATCTAAAAGATTCTGATTACCAAGAGGTCTATGGGCAAGTATCACTTTTAAGTGAAAATATTAAAAATGATAAACCGTTAAAGCGAATATTAGGAGCAGCTTAGTATGAAGTCTTATACTCAAATATTACTAACTTTGATGTTATCAGTCATTTTAATTTCAGGATGTTCTGGTATCAACTTAAACCTTAATCTTAACTCCAGCCTTGAAATTGGCAAGGAAGCGCGGCGCGCTGGTGATTATGAGCTAGCAGCCAAGCATTTAGCCCCTTTGGCTGAATTTGGTATTGATGAAGCTAAATATGAATTCGCACTGGTTATCTTGAGAAAGAAAGACCCTTCATTTGAAGATTATAAACAAGCGCGTTTGCTGCTTATGGAAGTAAGCGAGAAGAGAGAGAAGAATGCTCTGTTTGAGATTGCGCGATTATATCAGAAGGGGCTCGGTGTTACTAAATCGGTTTCTATAGCGAAAGATTACTATAAAGCTTCTGGTAATAAGGGTTATCAGCGCGCAAACTTTGAGCTTGCGAGAATGTTGCTGAAGGAAAGAAAATATACTGCAGCCAAAGAGCTATGCGAGGGCGCTTTTTCTCAGGGTTATCACCGCGCAGCGATGTGTATAGGCGATATGTATAGAAAAGGTCAGGGTGTGTACTCACCTGATAGCAAAAAAGCGTTGGCTTGGTACATGATCGCGCAGCGTCACGATGTTAAGGGCGCGGATGAAGAGGTTAAAAAAATATCCCAAATATTTGGCGATAGGTTTATTTTAGGGGCAGAAATACTGTCTAAAGAATTAGAAGAAAAAGGCTATGAAAATGAAAAAAATTAACAAATCTATTATATTATCGAGTGTATGTGGCGCTTTGCTATGTGGTGCATTTCCGACTGATGGTTATGCGGGAGCGAAGAAATTAAGGCTGAAAAATAGTGTTAAGGCGCAATATACAGCTGATATAAATGATGACCTTGAAACATTGCCTGACAAGACGCGTGCTTCGGAAACTATAGAGGCAAAGACCACTTTTTATGGTGATTTGAATGATGAGTTTTCTTTTTTAACTCAAGCGCGCGGTGTTATAAATTATGGCGATGGTGGATCGATAGATTCTGAAACAGGTGAATCAGCTGGCCGTGAAGATTTTCTTGAGCTTAGGCAATATTGGCTTGAATATGAGGGGATTTCAAAAGAAATTCCGTTAAGTGTTCGCGTTGGTCGTCAGCGTATTCGTGAAAGCCGTGCACTATGGTGGAACAGAGATTTTGACGCTGTAAGATTTATATATGATGCTACATTATTAAATGGTTTCATTGCCGTTGGTCAGAATTTAACTGAATATCGCACAAGCGGTGATGTGTTTAATAAAGACGATGAGGATATATTCCGCATTTTGGGTCAATCGTCATGGCAGTGGAAGCAGGATAACTTTTTTGAGGCACGCTTTGCATATCAAGATGATCATTCAGGTTTAAACTCTGTAGGTAGTGTCGTATCAGCAGATGATAATGATGGGGAAGATGCTGACTTACTTTGGGTTGGTGTGCGTGCATCAGGTAAAATAGATGCGCCTATGTATAATCAAATTGATTCAATTTCATATCGCGCTGATATTATGGCTCTAAATGGAGTGCAGGATGTTGCTGCTTCGACGAATAATGGTAACGGCACTCGCACTGTAACAGGGCATTCTTCACAAGATGTTTCTGGTTGGGCTGCAGATGTGGGCGTTGATATTTCTTTGCCAGTGGGACGTAAACCTAACATTTCTGTTGGTTATGCATATGGATCTGGTGATGATGATTTAACGGATAATGATGATAAGGGCTTTAGGCAGACTGGCCTTGACGGTAATACAAGCCGTTTGAATGGAGCGATCGGTTCACATTATAATTATGGTTCTGTATTGCGTCCTGATTTATCTAATATTCATATTATAACGGCTGGTGTAAATGTACCAGTTCTTGAGAGTAGTGATCTTGCATTGGTTTACCACTATTATAGACTGGCAGAGGACGCTACGTCTTTGGAAACCAGTGGTATTAGTGCATCACTTAATGGTGCCGATAAGGAAATTGGGCATGGTCTTGATGCTATTTTGAACACCAATATATCAAAAGAATTGAATGTTACACAAAAAGGGCTTGATAAAGTCGGACTGAAAACTACTGTTGGAGTGTTTAAAGCTGGTGATGCTTATGGAG
>DAOWDF010000216.1 GCA_030639165.1 Alphaproteobacteria bacterium | reverse complement strand
GGACAGAGGCTTTTCCTTCGACTAATTGACGCGCGAGCTTTGGGTCTTCAGACATGAAGATTGCTTGTGCTATTTTCATGTTATTAAGTATGGTTTGGTGGAAGTCCTGTATTTCGTTGAAGCCTTCTGTAGAGAATCTGTTTTTTTTCTCTATTTTAATTGTGGTTATCTCAGACAGGCTTTTTCCTATTATGTCGCCTACATATTCTAGGTTAGTGGAAAATGATAATATCTGCACGAAGCGATCGGATTCTTTTGGGTCAAGATCCTCCTGATTAACGCGCGTAAGGTAGAGTTTGATTTCATTGTGGAGCTTGTCAACAATGCGGTCATTTTCAATTATTTTACCGATGATTTTCTTATCTTCACTTTTAAGAGCGGTCATTGAGTCAGTGAACATGTCTTCAACAATCTTTGCTACTCGTAGTGTCTCACGTGCCGCGCTGGCTAGGGCTATGGTAGGAAGCTGTAGTGATGATTCGTCAAGATATACTGGCTTTTCTTCTGTGTTTATTTCCTCCTCCTTAAGAGGAACGAGGTTTTTACAAAGCTTTGCTAGTGGGGTTATTAAAGGTAAGAACACTAGCGCTAAAAATATATTAAACCCTGTGTGGAAATGTATTATTTCACGGCTTTGGGCAACCCCGAAGTTGCTGAAGGTTCTTATGATAATATCAAGGAATGGTAGCGCTAATATAACACATGAAAATCGCATTATTATATTACCAGTTGTGATACGCCTAGCCTTAGCGCCCATTTTCATGGTCATTACGTATGGGGTTATTGCTCCGCCAAGATTTGCGCCAAGCACAAGTAGTAGCCCCAAATTCATATTTAGCAATCCACTGGAGGTGAGGGAGGCTATAATAAGTACGGCTGCAAGGGATGAGTGTAACATCCATGTCATTAGCGCCGCGACTATTAATGCAAGGATAGGTTCGTTCTCTAGCGGTTTTAGGATTAGGGGTAGGGTGTCTGATTGCCCAAGTGGTAGGGCACTCTCTTTGATGATGCTTAGGGATAGTAGTACCATTCCAAGACCGATCATAGCGCGTGCAAGGTGACGTTTGCGCCCCGAATGCTCGAAACGATGGTGCAGGGTTACTCCAGCAAAAAGAAGTATTGGTGTTAGCCACGATAAATCGAAGGTCAATATTTGGGCGACAAGAGTAGTGCTTACGTCAGCACCTATAATAACGGCTAGGCTAGCCGCTGTGCCGATGATCCTTTTTGAGGCGAAGGAGGCGCAGATCATTGTGGTGGCAGTGGAGCTTTGCAAAATGGCGGTAACGCCCATCCCTGCAAAGAACGCTTTGATACGATTTGATGTGTTGGCCGCTATAATGCGTTGTAATGATGTTGCGTAAGCGCGCGTAAAGCCTTTTTTAAGCATACGCGTTCCCCATAATAGGAGTGATACCGCGCCGATGATTTTAATAAGTATAAGTGTAACTGAAATGATAGGTCTCCTGATCACGCATCTGTAATATTGTTTAACGTGAATTTGGAGAGGGTGCAAGGTGTCACTTTTCCTCCTGTTGGTGTGTTTATGTCTGCTTTAAAAGTGTCACGCGTAATATTGTGATGTATATTAAGTACTGGTAAGCGGTAAGGGGAGGGCTGCACGCATTATTTTGTTAACCTATAGGGCTTAGGTTTTAACGCATTTTTCTGAATGATTTCACAAGGGTCTGCCATATTATTTCTGATGTATGGTTTTCACAGAGATTCTTAATATTAGTAAGGGACGCTAGTGTTATATTAATAATAATGGCTATTTCCCTGTGTATATTGGCCGTTTGTTGGTGTGGTTAAAGAAAAGTTAAAAAGATGTTTGACAGGGATGGGGCTTGTGCGTATAACCCCTCTCACGCCTCGAGGATGACGCGCTCAAATGGGAGCTTCAAACAAAGGGAATAGACACTGAAAAATATTTTAAAATAATGTTTGACAGCGTCGATTGAGGGAAGTATAAACCCCTCACTTCTTAGAGTTGAACTGCTCAAATGTGGGCTTCGAGGGTAAGGAG
>DAOWDF010000199.1 GCA_030639165.1 Alphaproteobacteria bacterium | reverse complement strand
TGGTTACAGGTGATCACAGAGCTTAAAAACCGCGGCGTTGAGGATATCTTAATTGCCTGCGTTGATGGTCTCAAAGGCTTTGAAGAAGCCATAGTAAGCGTTTTTCCGCAAACAATCGTCCAGCTTTGCATCGTCCATATGGTTAGAAATTCTATGAGATTTGTGCCGTGGAAGGACAAAAAAGCTGTGGCCTGCGATCTGAAGGCCATATATTCTGCGCCATCCGAGGAAGCAGCGTTGCTAGAGCTGCAAAATTTCCGTGATAAGTGGGATGATAAATATCCAACAATATCAGATATTTGGCAGCGAAACTGGAGCGGCATAGTGCCGTGTTTAGCTTTTCCAGAGTTCATTAAAAAAGCAATCTACACAACCAACGCCATAGAGGCTGTAAACCGCCAAATCCGTAAGATTATCAAGAGCAAAGGAGTATTACCAAATGACACAGCTGTAAAAAAATCTCTGTTTTTAGCATTGCAAAATGCGAAGGAAAAGTGGACTATGCCCATTAGGAATTGGCCACAAGCACTAAACCAATTCGCGATTCTGTTTAACGATAGAATTAAGTTTTAATTGCTACTTACACAATCTATCTGACAGCCTCGACTATTACTAATTAGTAAATTTAAAAGATAGAAAGCGACTTTTGAAATGAAACTAAACACAATTATATTTATACCTTGTATTATATCATTGGTCATTATATTGAGCTTTCCTACGCATGCGACAGAGGTTCAATATCAAAAAACAAACATCTCAGATAGAAGACACTTCGTAATAGGTGTTGAGGAACAACAATATTACCCCTTATATTACTACGATAAAGATAAACGTGAATATACGGGTCTTGCTAGTAGAATACTGAATGAATTCGCAAAAAAATCTAATTATACATTCGAATATAAACCCTATCCTATTAAACGTCTCCACAGAGTTCTTGTATCTGGTGGAATTGATTTTAAATTTCCTGCCAATCCGCATTGGGCAAATGATCTAAAAATAGATGCAAAAATAAGTTATAGTGATGCGGTAATTGACTATACTGATGGTGTATTTGTTAAGCCTGAGAATATTGGAAAAGGCAATGACTCTATTCATGTGCTAGGCACTGTTTTAGGTTTTACACCATGGGATTGGATAGATAAAATTAAATCTGGCCATGTTGCTTTAAAGGAAACGCGAGATTTTGAGGCTATGATAAACCAATTAATTTCCGAACGTATAGATGGTGCGTATGTTAATTATACCGTTGTAAAGTATCATTTAAAAAAATCAGAAAAAGAAGGGACAATTGTTTTTGACAAAGGCTTAGCACATACAAAAAGCCAGTATTTGCTATCAACGGCAAAACACCCTGAAATTATCAAAGAATTTAATGACTGGATGATAGTAAATAAAGAATTAATAGATAAATTAAAGCAAGAATATGCTGTGCAATAACGGCCGCACAAAACTACTAGGATTAAACATTGACGACATAAATCACCATAAAAGAAAAATTTATACTATATAAAACATTAGGATATATAATGGTTAGACTCTTTACTAACTTAAGAATACAAAATAAACTAGCCATTATGGTTGCAGCCGTTGTGGTTAGTGTGTTTGGAACAACATCTACAGCATTTGTTTTATATTACAATCAGGTTCAAACCCAAAATTTTTATAAAGAAATAAAGGCTATTTCTGCTTTACAGTCTGACGCTCTTGTTGATGCTCTTTGGCAGTATGACAATAATTCAGCCTCTAACATTATTAAGATTACTTCAGAGTACGACCATTTTGTTTATGCCCAAGTTACAGATGATAACAATAAATTATTCGTTGGTTATGGTGATTCTAATGCCTTGATCGCTAAAAAAAGTATTATAAATATTGTTGCGCCTATAAATAGAAAAGAAGACACGCTTATAAATACAATTGGATATGTAACATTTTATTTTAGTGATTCAATTCTAAAAGAGAATTTCAAAAAAACAATTATTTATGCTGTGGCAGTCACAATTAGTATTATATTTATCCTATACATAACCATAGTTTTCCTGATGGGATTTATCACCAAGCCTTTAGCTAAGATGGTGAAGGTTATGAATGCCCTTGCATCAGGTGAGTGCGATATAGATATTCCCTCCTATTCGTTTCAAGATGAAATATCTGAGATCAAGGATGCATTGAGTTTTATTCAAAATAGTAATCGTTACCGTCAAACCCTAGAGTTAGCAAAAGAAGAAATCACCCAGATCCCTAAATACAGCCCTCATCCTGTTATAAGGCTAAATTTAGATGGTGTCGTTATTTATAAGAACCGCATGGCAGAAAAATTTATTCCTAAATCTAACTATAATGCCGTATTTGATACTCCCCTATTTTTTAACATAGATAAATATATAGTAAAAATTTTAGAGTCGAATACCTTAAAAAAGTTTACTAGAGAAGTTATTGTAGATAACATAACTTTTTTACAAGACATCCAGCCAACTCTAATCAATAACAAAAAATCAATCATAGTTTATTCCACTGATATTACAGCCATAAAAAAATCCCAAATAGAGGCAGAAAAAGCAAATGCAGCTAAAAGTGGTTTTTTGGCTAATATGTCACATGAGCTACGCACGCCACTTAATAGTATTATTGGTATTACCCAATTACTCGGCATGAAATCATTGGATAAGGATACCTTAGAATATTTTTCTATGATTGAATCATCATCTAATAATTTATTGGAAATAGTTAATGATATCTTGGACTTATCTAAAATTGAAGCTGGTGAAGTTGATTTAGAACATTTGGACTTTGATATAGTTAAATGTTTTAGGAACTTGATCAAGTCCGTTACCCCCATGGCAAATGAAAAGGATCTAGACGTTTTATATAAGCAAAATGTAGCTAACCTTTATGTCTTAGGGGACGAGTTAAGGTTCTCACGTATTGTCACTAACCTTATAAGTAACGCTATTCGCTATACAGAAAAAGGGCAGATAGAGGCAATTATAGATACAAAAGAAACCTCATCCAACACAGCAATTATTCGCTGTGAAATTAAGGATACTGGCATTGGTATTCCAGAAAACATAATAGATAAAATTTTTGATAAATTCACACAAGCAGATAGCTCTATAACCCGTAAATTTGGCGGCACAGGGCTAGGCTTGGCTATTACTAAAGAATTAGTTGGTATTATGGGAGGTGAGTTAAATGTGACTAGTGAAGAAGGTACAGGGTCATCTTTTTGTTTCGAACTAGAATTCGAAACAATATCTAAATTAAGAAAAGTAGAAACAAGTGCAAATATTACAAGCGCAGATAAAGCAATCCCCATATCTAAAGTTCAAATTTTAGTAGCTGAAGACCATAAGATGAATCAGCTATTTATTAAAAAACTATTTAAAGTGTTAGGAATTCAAAACTACCATATTGCAAATAACGGCAAAGAGGCTCTGGAAGAAATAAAATCGCGGCATTATGATGTAATATTAATGGATTGCCATATGCCTGAAATGAACGGTTATGATGCAACTCTATCTATTCGGGCGCTTAATGCTGTAAAGAAGAACACTCCGATAATTGCAATGACGGCTAATGCGATGCCAGAAGATGAAAAAAAATGCCTTGATATTGGAATGAACGCATATATATCCAAGCCTGTTAACATTAATATTTTTAAGGAAACATTATCCCCTTGGGTTAACTTTAATTGTAACTCAGACAGCGAAATACTTAATAATGCTAGTGATGATATAGACGAAGATAATGCACAGCCACCACCAGTTAACCTTGATAATTTACGTGAAAAATCAATGGGCGATGAGGAATTTATCCGTGATATGGTTGGAATGTTTGTTTCTCAAGGAGCATCACAAATTAAGCAAATAAAAGATCAATGTACGGACGGCGAAAATGATGATTGGGTTGAAGTAGCACATGCTCTTAAGGGGACATCGGGTGGCGTTGGAGCAATGGCTTTACGTGATATTTGCGCCGATGCACAAGATATGCATAATGCTACTTCTAAATCACGCAATGAAATGGTCAAAAAAATCGAAGAGGGTTACGATGATGCAAAAATTTACTTTATAAATGAAAAACTATTAGATGATTAATTGTGACAATTGGGCTTTTGTTAGAATTTAGGCTTACAGAAGAAATATGCTGCCAATTTCTTATTTTTCTAGACCAGCGTTTTGGGTTTAAGGATCTGGCTTTCAAATTTATGTGCCCCTGAATTTGTAGACACCTTATTTCTTCGATTTGTGTTGTTGCTAAAAATCTATAGGTGACAACTACCCTGACACAGGAGGACTCTGTCACTTTAATATGGCTTGGCTATACCAAAGCCAAACCTGAGCGTGCCAAAGATTTAAAAAACCAAGGATTAACACATGCTGAAATAGCACAAGCCCTCAATATTACCATTAGAACTGTTGGGAATTATTTAAAGAAAACATAGCTTGAGCTCATATGACAGCTACGCTCACTTTACCCCTATAAGCTCTCAGATATAGCTGAGCGTGACGTTTCCGTAATTAACATTATCAAATACAGTGCATCTGTAATCGTTTTGTATTGACATTGCTATGTTGGTGTGTCACAATTAACATGTATATAAAATAGGGTGAATTACATGACAACATTACAAACGAGAATAAGTGAAGATTTAAAAATACAGGCTGATGCTCTTTTTAAGGATATGGGGTTAACAACAACTGATGCTGTGAGGATGTTTCTTACTCAATGTATAAATCATGGTGGTTTGCCATTTCAGCCAATAGGAAAAAATCCCAATAGACAGACACTTGAGGCTTTACATGAAAAAAATGGTACTTCATATCAAAGTATTGAGGAGTTATCGGGACTGTGGAAATAATTACTAAGAATAGATTTGAAAAAGATGTTAAAAAATTAAAAAAACGACAGAAGAATTTTTTGAAGCTCGAAGCTGTATTGCGTAAGATATTATCCGGTAACAAATTAGATGATAAATATAGAAATCATCCATTGGTTGGAAATTGGCAACCATGCTGGGAATTGCATATAGAGCCTGATTGGTTACTTATATATTATGTAGATGTAGAAGCAAATCAGCTTATTTTATATCGTACAGGATCTCACTCGGACTTGTTTTAAAACTCACCTGTTCCCATAAGATACATTATCACACTGAATATTGTTGGTAAGGTAAGCGTCCGGTGAAGTCCGTCTAGGTGTTTTTTACGATGCTGCTTGTGTGTTATTCCAGTTATGTGGCAGTAGCTGGTCTATTTTTTTGATCGGATGATCAGCAATTCGGTTCAATACATCAGCCAGATACTCTAGCGGATTAATATTATTGAGTTTGCAGGTTTCGATCAAGGAATAAAAAGACGCTGCGGTTTCACCGCCTCGATCAGAGCCAGCAAATAGGTAATTCTTACGTCCCAAAGCAATTGGTCTCATCGCTCTCTCGGCAATGTTATTATCAATCTCAACCGTCCCATCATGAATATATGTCGTGAGCGCTGCCCATCTATTCAAGGCATAACGAATAGCGCCAGCCAAGGGCGATTTACCAGATATTTTTCC
>DAOWDF010000246.1 GCA_030639165.1 Alphaproteobacteria bacterium | reverse complement strand
GCTTATATTTCTTAAGCGCGAAAGCAAGTAAAACGCCAATTACTGCGGCAACGGGAACGGCTAAAAACATACCTAGAATTCCGAGCAAGCTGCCCCCTGCAAGAAGAGCGAAGAACACCCATAAAGGGTGCAGCCCTACACTATCTCCTACTAATTTAGGAGTTAGGAAATTACCCTCTATAATTTGTCCAGCAACAAAGATTGCTGCTATTATAAGGACAAACATAAGATCACCAGCTTGGAACCATGCAACGCCAACACTAACTATCAAGCCAATAGCAGAGCCTAGCATTGGTATGACCGATAATGCACCCGACATCAGGCCAATTAGAATACCATATTTAAGACCTGCGATTGAAAGGGCTATCGCATAGGCAATGCCGAGGAAAAAGGCGACGGTTATTTGCCCGCGCACAAACCCTGATAGCTTGGCATTAATATCCTTTAGAAGTGACATTATAACTCCTTGTGAATGTCGGGGCATCAAATCGTATATCCATTTTGTAATCTTCGGCCATTCTTTCATCATGAAATATGCGACTATGGGCATGAATACGGCTACGGATAGCATATCTACCAATGCTTGCCCGCCATTAGCAACCCTTATGGCGATATAGTTAGCTATATTAATTGCCGTTCCAGCATTATCCTTTAACAAGCCTTCAATGTCGCTAGTTTCAGAGCCTGCTATATACTGATTAATTTTGGCAGTTACAGGACTTAAAGATGCGCGGATCTTCTCTATATATGAAGGCAGATCATCAGAAAATTGAGCCATCTCTCTATATAGTATCGGTGAGATAATCGCGATAAAAGCTGCTATAATTACTATAAACCCACCAAGTATCATCATAGAAGCAGGAGCGCGGGAAATTCCTATATCATCAAACTTATTTACCAAAGGGTTTAGTAAATAGGCCACAGCTATACCAAGTACAAATGGCAAAAGAACTGCCTTAAACAATATAATGGTTAGTAAAAATACTGTAAAAGCACAGCTCCAGAATATTAAATGCGTAGTTGGTTTCAATGGTTTAGCGCTCAATTACATTATCCTTACCTTAAAATGTGTGTATATTACTATTGCTGCCTTGTGGCGCAGAAGAGTCTGCTCCCATATTGGCAGGCTTATACCCATAAGTTAAGTCAAAAATGATATTTGGCTCACTTCTCATATTTGAGGTGAATTTATAGGCAGAGCCATTTTGATATCCTTGACCAAGATATAATGCAGATCTAGCCAAAGCTTCGCGCAGACGCATTTCATCACCACGAAAGTCAAAAGATAAGCGCGCCATATCTTTTCTTAGCGAAATGACATTAACCCCCCTAAGGCCGGATATACCGCCCAAAGATTTTTGTAACCTTACCCACTGCCCAATATTGTCTATAGGGGTGCGGACAAGGAATGTCTGCCCTTGTGCAGCACTAGCAACGGTTTTATGCTTCCAGTCATCTTGCAATACGGCATGCGCCCTTAAAACAGCGCGGCTATATAGCTTCTTAACGCTCTCCTTGCCATCAGCCTCTATAGTAACATCTCTGACATGCTCTGCATAAGCGCGGTCAGTGCGATATATACTGATACGCAAATTACCTGTTGCACGCGATCTGTTACTTTTCACCTGTGATAGAATAATATCAGGAATAGCAATCATAATTGCCGCTTCCTTCGCATTATAACGCAACAACATACGATCAAGATTTCTGCGTTCATAGCTTAATGCCTGAGTTTCTTCTATATCAGAAATATCCATTAAATCACCGATAGGAACCTCTATCGGGACAAGGCTGTTAGGGATATTTGCAGAGCTCCAAGCAGCCATCCAGATATTCCCTTCTGACCAAATAGTATTCCTGCCGTCTATTTGAAGTATAGGCAAGATCAGTAAGGGCTTGCTGCTTTTATTAGTGAAACTAACCCCTGATACAGAAAACAGCTTGCTTACAGCGGCTTCACGGAAACGGAAAATATATGTACCGACATAACGTACAGAAGATAACTGCTCGTTTGTGACCTCATAATCCTTGATGAGCGAGGAAATGGTCAGGGAGTCTGGAGTAGCAATAGTTTCAAGCTGCGACTTATCAACCATTCTTCGAGCTAATATCCGAAAAGCTTTAACTTGCGCGACTTCAAAAGCCTGCTCTTGCGCGGCCACAGAATTTGCAGCAGTGATATCAACTGCGACATTTTCAACGACGAATAAAGAATCATAAGCAAATGCTTGCTTTACGATGGCAAAGCATATAAACAATATGGCCGTTAGTAATATTATACGCTTGCAGTTAATAGCTTGATAAGGTATGCCCATGGTGACCTCTGTGTAATAGATGAATATGATAGTTTTATAACGACATGAGCATAAGAGCAACATGAAAGAACAAATAGAAAAAATAAGCGCATATAAAGAAGCTGGCGTTGATATTGACGCGGCGGCTGATTTAGTTGAGCAAATAAAACCTGCCATCAGAAACACTATGCGCTCTGGCGTGATGAGTGGTCTTGGCGGGTTTGGTGCATTGTTTGATCCTAAGGCCGCTGGATATGATGATCCTATCCTTGTTTCATCAACCGATGGCGTTGGCACGAAAATCAAGGTAGCCATAGATTCTGACACTCATGATACAATCGGCATTGATGCGGTTGCTATGTGCGTTAACGATTTGGTTGTGCAAGGCGCAGAGCCGTTATTTTTCCTCGATTACTTTGCTACTGGTAAATTAGAAACTGATGTTGCGCGCGCGGTAATTGAAGGCGTAGCTAAGGGCTGCGAAATTACTGGATGCGCCCTTACTGGCGGTGAGACTGCGGAAATGCCTGGGCTTTACGCGGATGGCGACTATGATCTTGCGGGCTTTACCGTTGGCGCAGTTAACCGTGACGATCTTATAACTGGCGATGATATTGAAGATGGAAATGTAATTTTAGGGCTAGGCTCTAATGGTGTTCACTCAAATGGTTATTCACTAGTACGCAAAATTATCAAAGAATCTGATGGTATTGACTATAGCAGCCCCGTTCCATTTGATATGCAAATCACAATCCAAGATAAAAATGCAGAAAATCAAGTTAGCCATAGAGCAGAAACGCTTAATGATGCCTTGCTAGCTCCGACTAGAATATACGTTAAATCACTATTAGCTGCGTTAAAGCTAAAGAGCAAAGACGGATCTCCTGCAATTAAGGGGATGGCACATATTACTGGCGGTGGCTTGACTGAGAATATACCGCGCGTACTTCCTGATAAATTAGCGGCGCATATTGATGTCTCTAAATGGGAACTACCCGATATTTTTAAATGGCTTAAAGAGCGCGGAAATCTTGACAGCTACGATCTTGCACGCACATTGAATTGCGGTATTGGCATGGTTGTAATCTGCGATAAAGATCAGGCCGCAAAGATTGAAAAGATATTAATTAACCATGGTGAAAATGTCTATAATATCGGAGAAATAAAGGCGCATAGTAATTCCGATATAAGCATAGTCTTGGATAATTTAAGCTCATCATGGGATTAAAGAATAAACTAAAGCTCGCTATATTTATTTCAGGTCGCGGCAGTAATATGCTATCGATTATGGATGCTTGCAATGAGCCTAATTTCCCCGCAGAGATTTCTGTTGTCTTATCAAACAACCCAGAAGCGGCGGGCATCATATCGGCGAGCAATGCGGGAATTGCCAGTGAAATAGTTAATCACAAAGAACATGACAGCCGCGAGTCTTTTGAGAGTGAAATTCAGCGCAAGCTTAAAAAACATGATGTAGATCTAATAGTTCTAGCAGGATTTATGCGTATTTTAACGCCAGAGTTTATTGAGCAATGGCCAGATAAAATCATCAATATCCACCCATCATTGTTACCTGAATATAAGGGACTTAACACCCATGAACGTGCAATTAATGACGGCAAATCAGAAGCTGGATGCACCGTACATTTCGCAAGTGCAGAATTAGATAGCGGTGAGATAATATTACAACGCAAAGTTCCTATAAAAAATGGTGATACTCCGCAAACTCTTGCTGCAAGGGTACTGGAGCAAGAACATGTCGCCTACCCGCTAGCAATAAAACTCCTTGCTTCATCACTATAATAAAGTAAAATACCTACGACTAACCAAAGGGAAGAGTGGCAATGGCTAACCATAAAGCAGTAGAAGTTGATCCAAAAGAATTAGAAAATTCAAAAGCATTCTGGAATAACTTTTTGAATGCTAGCAAGTATGCAACAATTGCTGTAATTGTTCTTATGATCGGCTTAGCCTTGGCATTTGTCAAATTCACCTAACAAATATTTAACCTTTTTCCGTCACAATTCTGCTTATAAATATAATTATAATTAGAATCATATGATAATAAAAGAAACGCAAATAGCAGAAAAACCCAGAAGTAGTAATGTGAAAATTATTACCTTATTTCTGCTGCTTGCTATATTTCAATTGCTTACAGCCTCAAATGCTACGGCGCAAAATCAAAACATAATAATATTGGATGAGAATAGTACAGCCTTTTCTATTGCTAAGCATAGCTATGTGACAATTGATGAAATGCATGATTTAACTGCTAACCTCATCACAGAAAGAGCCAAAAGCAATTTATACGGCAGGAGAAATAATGGTGATATAATTAACCTTGGCAGCACCACCCATCCATCTTGGATATTATTCTCAGTCAACAACCAGACAAAGAATGAAGATTGGGTTTTAGATTTTGGCAATATACTTAATGGCCGCTTGGGCATGGCAAATAAAATTCACCTTACAAATGATACAACCAAGCAATCAATAATATATCCAGAAAAAGAAGGCGATAATATTTCGCCATTTATTGGATCTGCATTACCGATTAAAATAAAGGCAGGAGAAGAAAATACTTTTGTGATTTATATAGAAAATGGGCATGGCTTGCCACTTACCATTGCTCCTAAAATAATGCCTAAAGAAGCGTATGTAAAACAAGCGTTGGGCGGAGATACGAAGACCACAGCTATCACAATAATTTTACTTATTGTGATATTATTTTTTATTACTAATGGATCCAGATACCGCAATAAGGGGATGCTTGTATTATCCTTGTATTACATGCTGTTAGGGACTTTTCTCTTCGCCTTTAATAATAATCTTATAAATAACGGCATTATTAATGCCACAACCATGTTCATATTATATATGGCTAGTTTTTCAACTTTAACTATAGCAATAAAATTACTTGCAGATGGTCCAAATAATAACGGCTCAATTAAAAATATAGTAATAACCATTATAAATATAATATTAACGATAACATCCATTGGGTATATTTTTATATTTGAAGCAAATGCCCATAACATTTTATTATTAACCTTAATAACTGCAAGTTGCATAGTAATTGCGATGATCTTGAGTATATTTAAAAATAAGAATCCAGCAAATGTTAATATAGCCCTCTTCTCTGGCATTGGGTTTATATTATTATCAGCATCAGTAATCCCTATATCTGCCTATATAAACATCACTACGTCTTTGATAATCAATTCACTTTGGTATTTGCAAATACCTGGAATATTATGCTTCATTTATTATTATTTCAAAAATATAGAATACATAAAAATACAAGAAGACAATATAAACATACAAAAGTCTCACCAAGAAGACTCTAGGTCTAGATTACAAACGTCTAAAAACTCAGCTGATCAGGCACGCCTATTACGTATTATTGACCAAGAAAAAGAGCTTATGGCTGAGCTAAGGCAAAGAGAGGTGAAAAGAGCAGAAGAGATGCGCCAAGCTAAGGAAGTAGCGGATAAAGCCAACCATGATAAATCTGCATTTCTTGCCGTGGTTAGCCATGAAATAAGAACGCCTATGAATGGTATTTTGGGCATGATCCAGTTAATAAAAGATACTGAAATGACTGAGAGGCAAAGAGGCTATGTTGAAGTAATTCATAAATCCAGTGATACTATGATGGTTTTATTGAATGATATTCTTGATTTCGAGAAAATAGAAAATGGGAGCATGGAGCTTGAGATTATTGCCTTTAACCTCAAGCAACTTATAAGTGACATAGTTATATTAATGTCCAGCTATGCAACACAAAAAAATATTACCTTAAATGCAGCAATAGCTGATAATGCACCGACAATTGTTATGGGTGACCCGACAAGGTTACGTCAGGTTCTATTGAACCTTATTAATAATGCCCTAAAATTCACCGAGGAAGGGCATGTGACAATAGAAGTTAATAGACTAGGTTCTGAAAGCTCGAACCTTATCTATTTTGCTGTTAAGGATAGCGGTATCGGGATGTCTAAAGATGCCCAAACCAAGTTATTTACTCCATTTAAGCAAGCTGAGGCCAGTACTTCTAGGAAATATGGTGGTACTGGGCTAGGGCTTGCTATATCAAGCAAACTTATTGAAGCTATGGGCGCGAAAATTAAAGTTGAAAGCGAGCAAGGTGTAGGAAGCAGCTTCTATTTTGAAGTTAGAATGGAGGAAAAAGACCTTTCAACATTTATTGAAGACAACAAAGACAGTGATAAAAACAATAAGGCGCAAAAAATTGCAAAACCCATGGATATCTTGGTTGTTGAAGATAATGAAATGAACAGAAAAGTTATGGATGGGTTCTTAAGCCAAAAAGGTCACAGGTTATCAATGGCAGCGAGCGGTATAGAAGCCCTTGAAATATGTCAGAAAACAGAGTTTGATCTAATATTAATGGACATACAAATGGATGGAATGTCTGGTATTGAAACAACTAAAAAGTTACGGGTGGATAGCAATAAACAAATAGCCACTACTCCAATTATTGCGATTACAGGTAATGTTATGCTAGAGGATGTTGAGGGATATTTTGCTGTAGGAATGAACGGTTTTATCGCTAAGCCTATTGACGCAAACAACCTTAATGAGGTTATCTATAATGCTTCTGTTGGTAAATTTGAAAACCTTCCAGAGCCTAGACCAAACCCAAGACCTAGTGTAGACTTAAATAGTCAGGCGAATAATGCGCAGGTCATAAATCAAGACATAACCAAGAAACCAAAACCAATTAACGATATGGCAGAAGATAGTATAGAGCAAAAGCCACCAGAAGAAACAACTGCCTACTCAATTGATATTGATGACAATCTTGATACAGGAATGTTAAACGGGCTAATGGAAACTCTTGGCAAAGATACGTTCATTGAATTACTAATCGGATTTGTAGAAAAAGCCGAGGAAATAATTGAGAATATGGGTAAACTATCGGAAGAAAAAGATATACCGTCCCTAGGAGCCCGCGCCCATGAATTAAAAGGCATGGCTGGTAATTTCGGGATGAAAAAAGTAAGTGCTATCGCTGGAGATATAGAAAAAAACGCAAAAATATCAAATGAAAACCAAGCAGTTGAACAGACAAAAGAACTAAACGCCGCCATAATAGAAACCAAGGCAGCGTTTGATAAATTACTAACTTAATACTTAACCGAGGGTATTACCCTACGATCTCATCGTCAGAGAAGAAGTAAGCAATCTCTATTGCTGCATTCTCAAGACTATCAGAGCCGTGAACTGAATTCTCGCCAATGTTAAGAGCATATTCCTTACGAATTGTACCAGCGTCAGCTTCTGATGGGTTTGTTGCACCCATAATCTCACGATTTTTAAGCAGAGCATTTTCACCTTCTAAAACTTGAACAACTACTGGCTCAGATGACATGAACTCAGTTAGCTCGTCAAAGAATGGACGCTCAGAGTGAACAGCGTAGAAACCTTGAGCTTTTTCTAGTGACATATGGATACGCTTTTGCGCGACAATGCGCAGTCCTGCCTCTTCTAATTTCGCATTAACTGCGCCAGTTAAGTTACGACGCGTCGCGTCAGGCTTAATAATTGAAAATGTACGTTCGATGGCCATGAATAAATCCTTATTATTCTATAAATTAATTTGAAGCCCTTATATATCGGCCTTAACATGATGATGCAATAGCGACATAGAAATATATTGCACTTAATGACATAATCTGCGTATAATATGTTAAATAAATGGAGAGCTTAATATGAGCGTATCAAAATCACACGTTAAAGTAAGACAAAATTTTGCACAAATGGCACAAGTGAAAGCCGAGACATTTGCTATTGATCTAGCCGATAAAATAATGCAGATACCATCCCCTGACTTACATGTTGTGAATGGCCCAATCAAAGATCTTGATCGTATATTTGAAAAAGCAAATGGCCGCTATGATGGCAATTTAGATGAAGTTAATGATATAGGAAGATTACGCATATTATTTAATAACCCGACACAATTCCTTGCTGTCCGTGACCTATTCAACTCGGATCAAAAACTTGATAGGTTTAATAATGCACTTAGAACAAATGGCATTGAAATAGTGGAATTCGAAGATAACTATTTAGAGCCCAAAGCGCATGGCTATATTGGATCCAACCTTATAATTGCGATAGACCTTGGAAAAGGACGGCTTGAG
>DAOWDF010000297.1 GCA_030639165.1 Alphaproteobacteria bacterium | reverse complement strand
GAGTATAGTTGCATTGATGCTTGTGGATTCAAGCGTTAGCAAAGTATTTGGCTTGCCCTCTTTTAGAGTAATACGTTTGATTGTTCTGTATGGAATATATTTTTCTTTAGTAAATAGTGTCTTTGGTATCCTAATTGAAAGGCTGTCTAGTCTAATTAAGGGTGATGTATTTCGTCTTTCAAAAATTATAGAAGATATAGATATAAGGACAACGATGAATAAGAAAGAAGAGGCAAATATGCATATGTATTGTGAAACACTATGGTTAAATTCAATTCCTTTAAAAGCTAACTGTAAGTTTGGGTCTAGTAATTTATATGCAAAAAACAAGCCTCCCATAAAAAACAGAATAGCTACCCAAAAAGTGGCATCATTATTATGTCTGTAGATAAAACTTTTAGTCATTTTTTTTTCGTTCAAATAATAAATAAACCATCTTCTTGGCGTTTTTGGCACCTTTTACTTCATATCGGGTAGTTATCCAGTCATCGGGCGGGGTTTGCCAATCTGATTTACTTTCTGCTTGCCAGTTGAATTCTGGGTGATTTGATGCGTGGGTTACCATCCAGTTAGCTAAGCACTCTACATCGGTGCTCATGATTAGTGGTGCATCTTTTTTTAATATTTTAGCAAAAATATCTAGGTTTTGTTGATTGATAAGACGACGTTTATGGTGGCGTTTTTTGTGCCATGGGTCAGGGTTTAATAGGTATATTCCGTCTAGGCTATTTGGCTTTATTGACTTGGCGATAATCATTCCGTCATCCATAATAACTCTAATGTTATCAAGGTTCTCGTCTTTTATATCTAGTGTAAGTGCAGACATGCCATTTATAAATGCCTCTGCGCCGATATAGGCAGTGTCTGGATTTTTTCGCATAAGCGCGCTTAAATGCTCACCATGTCCAAAGCCTATTTCTAGCCAGTGTTCTGAGTATTTTCTTTCGAAAAATTCAGATGGATTGGTGGAGCTATCAAGATTTAACTTATCTTCGCCAATGCTTATTTTAGGCAGTATATCGTTGAGGGCATTTGATCTTAAATCAGTTAGCCCTCTACATTGCCTACGACCAAAAAGAGTTTTTTCTATATGCTTTTTAGCCAAGGATGCGCTGCAGTTCATTTATAAGATCAGTCTTCTCCCATGAGAAGCCACCATCATCTGTTGGCGTGCGTCCGAAGTGACCATAAGCAGCTGTACGCTGGTAAATAGGTTTATTGAGCTGTAAGTGCTCTCTAATACCGCGTGGGCGTAGATCAACAAGGCTTTGTAATGCTTCAACTATTGTTGTTTCTGGCGCCGTTCCTGTTCCGTGAGTATTTAGGTAAACAGAGATAGGTTTAGAAACACCGATTGCGTATGAAAGTTGCACCGTACAGCCATCTGCATAACCTGCGGCCACTACGTTCTTAGCCAAGTACCGAGCAGCATAAGCAGCTGAGCGGTCAACTTTTGTTGGATCTTTGCCAGAGAATGCACCGCCACCGTGAGGAGCTGCGCCGCCATATGTGTCAACGATAATTTTACGGCCAGTTAAGCCACAATCGCCAACAGGGCCACCAATGACAAAGCGACCAGTTGGGTTAACATATAACTCTTCTTCTGGAGGCATCCAGCCTTCAGGTAGAACTTTTTCTACATAAGGGCGAATCAGGTTTTTAACATCGTCTTGAGATAAGCCTTCTGCATGTTGAGTTGAAACTACAACAGACTTAACGCCAACTGGGCGGTCATTTTTATACTGAAGAGTTACCTGTGATTTAGCATCAGGCTCAATTCCCTTAAGAGCGCCAGATTTACGATCTTCAGCCATAAGGCGAAGTATTTCATGTGAATAATGTAGTGGGGCGGGCATTAGGGCTTCGGTTTCTTTGCAGGCATAGCCAAACATGATACCCTGATCGCCAGCGCCTTCGTCTTTATCGATGCCAGTGCCTTCGTCAACGCCTTGCGCGATATCAACGCTTTGTGCGTGTAGTTTTACGTCGATATCAACTGTTTTCCAGCTAAAGCCTTCTTGATCATAACCGATTTTTTTAATTGCCTGACGTGCTGCCTCTTCAATTTTCTCTTTGGTAATGCTCTCGGGGCCGCGTGTTTCACCAGCTATTACTACTGTATCAGTTGTTGCTAGTGTCTCACATGCAACGCGGGATTGTGGGTCAGCCGTCATATAAAGATCAAGAACGGCATCTGATATTTGATCACATATTTTATCGGGGTGTCCCTCAGATACAGATTCGCTGGTGAACATATAATCGGTTAGGGCTTTTTGTCGCATGGTTTGTCCTGAATATGGCATATGTGTCTCGTTCTTTTAAATTATAAGATCTAAGGTTAAAGCAAATAATAACTCTAGTTCAAGGGTTAATTATTATTTGTTATATTATGATAGATTTTTTGCCATAGATTTAATGAATTTCATTATATCTTTTCTGGTTTTTTCATCTTTGACGGCATAGTAAGTGCGCAATAAATCTATGGTTTCTTTACGATCCATAAGGTTTTCTGGCAGTTTGTTGTTGTTTGAAGCTGTCTCAAACCCTTCCTGCCCATTATCGGCCATACCAACGGCTCCCGATCCGATAATATTTGCTTGTTCCAGCCCATCATAGAAGTAGTCAATTGATACTTCCAATATTTTGCTAAAGCTAAACAGGCGGCTTGCGCTAACCCTATTTGTTCCGCGTTCATATTTTTGAACTTGCTGAAACGTAACGCCAATAGACTTTGCAAGTGCTTCTTGGCTTAGTCCTAATAAAGAACGCCTGTTGCGTATCTGCTTGCCGACATGTATATCGATTAAATCAGCAGTGCCTTTTGTCTTAATTTTTTTCTGTTCCATGACGACCTCTTTTTCCCATTTACTTAAATGTTCCAATATGCCTGTTTTTATAATTTATCTCAGGCTATACAAGAATGCGCAAGTATGCAATAGGCTTGCTTAATTATGTATACTTGATTTGAAGGGCATTGTTTTGCTGATTCTATAAGTTAAATTGATGGATTATTCTGTATGGCTCTTGTTTGTTATGGTTCTGTAAGCTTTGCCCTATAGGGTTGATTACGGTTGTAATTCCCTTATTGGCACTTCTAACTAGGTGTAATCCAGTTTCAATGGCTCTGAATTTTGATTGTACTAGGTGTTGGTATGGTCCTGCGCTGTTGCCATACCAAGCGTCATTGGTTGCATTTAGGATAATGTCAGGTCTCGGGTGTTTGTGGCTTATTGATTCGTTGGGGAATATAACTTCATAGCAAATTAGGGGGCTGAATTTTACACCTTCGGGCATATCTGAGGTTGTTTGGCCACTACCTTTTTCAAAGCCTGTGAAGCCAACTATTGGGGCTATATTAAATATGTTTGATAGGGGGATGTATTCTCCGAATGGGACGAGGTGAGACTTATTATATGTATGTATGTTTTCTGCATTATTATTAAATGTGATTATGCTGTTGAAGTATGCGTCTTTATCAGGGTCGTATCTTAATGCTCCTGTAATTAGGTATGCATTGTTTGGGTATGCTTGTAGCGTTGTTTTTATGAGATCAATTGCCCATTTAGAGTTTAGCAAGTCATGGCTTATAGATGTTTCAGGCCACACAATATAGTATGCCTTTTTGTCATCTGAGTTTTCATGAGTACTGTATTTGGATAACTCGATTAGTTTTAGAAAATTTTTACTGCGGTTCTCTAGTCGCCATTTTTCGCTTTGTTCTATGTTAGGTTGGATTACGATTGCCTCATATATGGGAGCTGATTGAGGGGCGTAATTATTTATCTTTGTTAGGCCGTATATGTAGCTTGCCCCTAAGCTTATTATTATAAGAGCGCTCAATATGTGTTTTACTTGTTTTGGGTGGTTTGAAGTAAGTAAGAATGCGGGTGCGATGCTCCATAAAATAGTAATAAAGGTGAGTAAGTATATATCTGTTATTGAGGCAAGTTGGGCTATTGGCAGAATATCTATCCATGTGTATCCATATAGGTTCCATGGGAAGCCGGTAAATAAATGTCCTCTAGCGTACTCGGATATGGTTAGTAGAATAGTGAATGTCAGATACGTGCCTATATTATTGTTGTTTTTGCAGATTAATTTATAGGCATAGCAGCTGATCGCAGTGAATATAGATAGTATAACTGGTAGGCCTGATACTGCCAGAGGCCAAGCCCACCAGTATGGATTATCCTCAATAAGTAATGCATTGCCAATCCATGAGAGGCTAAAGCCAAAATACCCAAGGCTGAAAAATAAACCTGTTAGTGCTGCGGATGTTGGTGTTTTGGATCTGTGTAGTGATATATATAAACAGCTTAAGCCTACGAATAGTGCAGGGTAGAAATTAGCTGGTGCCATGGATAGTGCAGAAAATGATCCTGCTATAAATATGATTAGAAGGCTAATCATTTTGATTAGGGATATCGCGGATATACAATTTCTTAATTCGGCGTGGGTCTGCTTCGTGAATCTCGAATTTCATTCCCGTTTCATGGGTTAGGACTTCACCTCTTACGGGTATTCGTCCAGCAATGAAGAAGGCTAGGCCGCCGAGTGTGTTATTTTCCTCGCGCTCTTCATCGCTTAGAATTATCCCAAATTTTCCCTCAAATTCATCAAGGCTAATGCGTGCATCGGCTAGGATTGTACCGTCAGACTCTATTATAATTTCTGGCTGATTGTCAGGTTCGTATTCATCGTCTATCTCGCCGACAATTGATTCTATAACATCGCCTATCGTTATAAGGCCGTCAACGCCACCAAATTCATCAATAACAAGAGCCATATGCTTTCGTGAAGCCCTCATTTGTAATAGTAAATCAAGTATTTGCATTGATGGGGATACTATAGGAACATCACGTATGAGGGATTTGACGTTAATTTTTTTACCGCGCGCCAATGTGGCAATTATATCTTTTACATGTATAAACCCCGTAACATTATCCAGCGTATCAAGGTAAACAGGGATGCGGCTATATTGTTTTTCAGAGAATAGCTCAAACAGCTCTTTTTGTGTCGTGGTTTCGCTGATTGCAACAATATCAGCGCGTGGAACCATAACATCATCGACGCGCAAATCACGTAAATCAAGCACGTTAGATATAAGGGTTTTCTCGTGAACGGAGATTGACTCTTCTTCTATGCTTATTGCGTCATCTTCGATGTATTCTTCAATGGTTTCGCGCAGAGTAGTGTCGTTTTTGGGTTTGAAGAGGTTTACGATTGGCTGAAATATGTTGTACTTAGAGCCATGCTCTTCAGTGCTGTTGGGCGCTGGCATGGTTATGTTTGGTTGGGCTTCGTTCTTATTCATATTCATAATATTTAAGTGTAGTTTCTGAGTCTATTGTTACATGATATTAATTGGTTTCATATGGGTTTTTTATATTCATTCTATCTAAAATCTCAACTTCTAGATCTTCCATTTCTTCGGCCTCTTCATCTGTCTCATGATCATAGTGCAAAAGATGTAGGCAGCCATGCACAAGCATATGAATGTAGTGATCTGTGAGCAGTTTATTTTGCTCTTCGGCTTCTTGCTTTATTGTTTCATAGGAAACTATAATGTCGCCCAGACTTAAAAATGGGGCGGGGGCGATTAGTATTTCTTCGTCAGCTATCGGGAATGATAAAACATTAGTTGGTTTATCTATATCTCTGAATTTTTTGTTGAGATTTTGTAGGAAATCGTTATCTGCTAGAACCACACTTACTTCGATATGTGGAATATTTTGGATAAGTAAATCTAGAGTTTTACTAACAATTTTTTTGCTAGTATTTTCTATGTCGGGATGGTTTTTAAGCCATAAATCACTCTCAAGAGTTATGTCTATATCGTGTATTGGCATGGCTTATTTGTTGCTCTTATCGTAGGCTTCAATGATTTTACGAACTAGGTTATGGCGGATAACATCCTCAGGTTGGAAGGTTATAAAGCCGATATCTTTGACGCTGTCAAGTATATCTATGGCTTCGCTTAGGCCTGATTTGATGTGTGAGGGAAGATCCGTTTGCGTTGCGTCACCTGTTATAATCATGTGAGAGCTTTCGCCCATGCGGGTTAGGAACATCTTCATTTGTGCTGCCGTAGTATTTTGCGCTTCGTCCAATATTACAAAGGAATGAGATAACGTTCTTCCGCGCATAAAGGCAAGAGGAGCAATTTCGATGTCTCCAGCTTCCATTTTCCCAGCAAGGAAATCCCATGGCAACATATCATGTAAGGCGTCGTAAATAGGCCTTAGGTATGGGTCTATTTTCTCCTGCATATCTCCAGGTAGGAAGCCAAGGTTTTCACCAGCCTCTACCGCGGGTCTAGTGAAAACTAAACGCTCTACTTTGCCTTGCAGGTACATATCAACGCCAGCGGCAACCGCTAGATAAGTTTTACCAGTTCCTGCTGGGCCTAGGCCAAATACCATATCATGTTTGTTTATTAGCTCTAGGTACTTGGCTTGATTAGGTGATCTAGGGGCTATGGTTTTATTTTTTGTGGTTATGACTTTATTCTTTGTGGATATGTCATTTTCAGTATGTTTCTTAGATTTACGAGTTTTATCGCTGCCTGATTTTAAAAATCTGATCTCACTATCGATGTTGGCGTATGTAATATTGGCTAGCTCTTTATCCTTTAGGCGCGTATATAGCGATTTCAAGATGATTTTGGCATCGTTTGCATTTGCTTTTGCGCCATCAATGCCTATGACATTGCCTCGATTGGAGATGTGTACGCTCAGTTTTTTCTCTATATAAGATAAATGATCGTTACATTCCCCGAATAAATAGGGGAGTAAATCGTTATCTTGAAATTCTATTACCAGTTCTTTTGACAATATATTCCTTACTCGTAAAGTGATTCTATAACTCTATTATATATTGAATTTATGAAATATAATATTAATTTAAGTGAAGTAATGTGAATATTAGTGGGTTATACAAATTTTTCCTTGCAAACACAGTGCTGTGCATGTAATTATCTCGAAGTTTTAAATTCACATGCAGGTTCCTTAACTAGTGTTTATTATTTAAACCAAGGCTTGCAGAGGTACAACTAGAAATAAAAGGAGAAATTATCATGGCAATACCTGAATTCACAATGCGTCAACTACTAGAGGCTGGCGTACACTTTGGTCATCACACACGTCGCTGGAACCCGAAAATGCGCCAATATATATTTGGTGTACGTAATGGCGTTCATATTCTTGATCTACAACAAACACAACCGATGCTTCGTGATGCTTTAACGGAAATCCGTAATATCGTATCTAAAGGCGGCCGTGTTCTTTTCGTTGGAACAAAGCGTCAAGCACAAGAAACTATTGCGGATAGTGCAAAGCGTTGTGGTCAATACTATGTTAATCACCGTTGGTTAGGCGGAATGATGACTAATTGGAAAACAATTACTGCATCAATTAATCGTCTGCGTGAGTTAGAGAAGATTTTTGCTGGAGACCAAGCTGGCTTCACGAAAAAAGAACTTCTTATGATGACGCGTGAGTTTGATAAGTTGGTTGCCTCTATTGGTGGTGTTAAAGATATGGGCGGACAGCCTGATGCTCTTTTTGTTATAGATACAAATAAAGAAGAGATCGCAATCAAAGAAGCTAATAAGCTTGGTATACCTGTATTTGCCGTTGTTGATAGCAATAGTAATGTTGATGGTGTTGATTACCCAATTCCAGGTAATGACGATGCATTGCGCGCTATTGACCTATATTGTGAGTTGGTTTCTGGAGCTGTTCTTGATGGCCTGCAAGCTGAGCTTGGCACTAAAGGTAAGGATAAAGGCGCGGCAGTTGATGTTAAGGTTACTCTTCCAGAGGAAAAGAAATCTAAGAAAGCATCACCTTCAAAAGCTAAAACTAAGGGCGAGCCAAAAGAAAAGGCTGCTTCTAAAAAAGAAGACGCTCCTAAAGCTAAAAAAGACGCTAAGTCTGCAGAAGATAAAAAGGCAGCATCGGCTTAATTGTCGGTGCTTCGCACTTCTAAATTATATAAAATTTAAAAAGGAATATAGATATGGCTGATATTACAGCACAAATGGTGAAAGCCCTTCGTGAAAGCACGGGCGTTGGCATGATGGATGCTAAAAAAGCATTAGTAGAGAATGATGGCAATATGGATGCTGCTGTTGACTGGTTGCGTACGCAAGGTTTAGCAAAAGCTGCAAAAAAATCAGGTCGTACAGCGGCTGAAGGTTTGGTTGCTGTTGTTACTGAAGGTACAAAGGGCGCAGTTGTTGAACTTAACTCAGAAACTGATTTTGTTTCTCGTAATGATGCATTTCAAGCGTTGGTTAGTAATGTTGCAAAGGTTGCATTGTCTATTAATACAGTTGAAGAATTAGCTGCTGCTGATCTTAATGGTAAGCCTGTATCAGAAAACATCACTGACTTGATTACTACAATTGGTGAGAATATGGCGCTACGTCGTAGTACTACACTAAATGTTTCTGAAGGTCAGGTTGTTGGTTATGTGCATGGAGCGCTAGCTGATGGTATGGGTAAAATCGGTGTGTTGGTAGCTCTGGAGTCTTCTGCATCTGCGGATGTTCTGCAAGCTCTTGGTAAGCAAATTGCAATGCATGTTGCTGCGGCTAATCCACAATTCTTGGGCAAAGACGATGTTTGTGCGGACGTGCTTGAGCGTGAGAAGGCTGTTCTTAAAGAGCAGGCTATTGCTTCTGGTAAGCCTGCTGAAATTGCAGAGAAAATGGTTGGCGGACGTATCCGTAAATTCTATCAGGAGATTTGCTTAATTGAGCAAGCTTTCATCATGGATACAGATAAAACTGTTGCAGAAGCTGTTGAGGCTGCTGCGAAAGAAGCTGGAACAGCGATTAAACTTACTGGTTTTGCTCGTGTTCAGTTAGGCGAAGGCATTGAAGTTGAAGAGACTGATTTTGCTGCTGAGGTTGCTTCTGTAGTAAATGGCTAACAGTTTTTAATAGTAATTTTATACAGCCGCGTTGCATGTTTTCGTGGCTGTTATTATATAATAAGTGACTACATCTAAATTTAGAAGAGACGGAGCCATGGGAATGTCGGTAAAAGATCAAAGCTCGGATATTACTTTGGCCAAGCCATATAAGCGCGTTATGCTTAAGATGTCCGGTGAAGTGCTGATGGGGGATAAGGAATTCGGGCTGGATTCTGATACTGTTAAGCGCGTTGCTGAGGATATTAAAGACGTAGTTGACGCAGGCATTGAGGTTTGTGTCGTTGTTGGCGCGGGGAATATTTTCCGAGGTGTTGCTGGCGCGGCTGATGGTATGGATCGTACTACGGCGGATTATATGGGAATGCTAGGCATTGTTATTAACGCGCTGGCATTGCAAAATGCGCTGGAGAATATGGATGTTGATACGCGGGTGCAGTCTGCTATTCGTATGGATTCTATTTGTGAGGCCTATATTAGACGCAGAGCTATGCGCCACATGGAAAAGGGGCGGGTAGTTATATTTGCTGCTGGTACAGGTAACCCTTACTTTACGACTGATACTGCAGCAGCTTTGCGTGCATCTGAAATGAATTGTGAAGTGATTATGAAGGGTACTAAAGTTGATGGTATATACAGCGCTGATCCCGAGCTGGAGCCAGACGCGGAGCGTTACGAGCGTATATCTTATATAGATGTTTTGACCAAAGATTTGAAAGTTATGGATGCAACTGCTATATCTTTAGCACGTGAGAATAATATTCCTATTGTTGTTTTTTCTATACTCGATAAAGGTAACTTTAAGCAGGCCGCTCAATCTGAGGGTGAATTTACTATTGTAACAAATACTTAAGAGGAAGTAATAATATGTCGTATGATCTACAGGACCTAAAACGCCGTATGGATGGCGCATTTGATATGTTGAAAAAGGAGTTCACTGGTTTAAGAACTGGACGTGCTTCTGCTAATTTATTGGATAGTGTTGTTGTTGATATGTATGGCAGTAAGATGCCGCTTAATCAGGTTGGTACGGTTACAGTTCCAGAGCCAAGAATGCTTTCGGTTCAAGTATGGGATGCTGGCGCGGTTAAGTCTGTTGAAAAAGCTATTCGTGATTCTGGGCTCGGGCTAAATCCTATGCCTGATGGAACTAATATTCGTATTCCAGTTCCTGATCTTAACGAGGAGCGCCGTCAGCAACTTGTGAAAATAGCAGGAAAACTTTCTGAGAGTGCGCGTATTTCTGTTCGCAATGTTCGTCGTGATGGTATGGATAATGTGAAGAAAATGGAAAAAGCTGGTGATATAACTGAAGATAACCTGAAGCGTTATTCTGAAGAAATTCAAAAAGCTACTGACGAGATTATTAAGTCTATTGATGATATGCTTGTGGCTAAAGAAAAAGATATTATGACGGTTTAAATGGTTGATATAACTGATAATTACAATATCCCTAAGCATGTTGCTGTCATTATGGATGGTAATGGCAGGTGGGCTAAGGCGCGTAATTTACCACGTAGCATGGGGCATAAAAAAGGTGCAGATGCGGCGCGTAATATTGTTAGTAATGCAGCTAAGGCTGGTGTTAAATATTTGACATTATTCGGTTTTTCTTCTGAGAACTGGAATAGACCAGAAGAGGAAATACAAGAGCTTATGAAGCTTTTGCGGCATTTTTTGCGCTCTCAAACTGCTGAATTTCATAAGAATAATGCAAGGCTCAGTGTTATTGGTGATCGCTCTGAGTTTGATGGTGATATCATTAAGCTTATTGATAATGCGGAAAGCCTAACCAAGGATAATGATGCCATCCATGTGGTTATTGCGCTTAATTATGGCGGGCGTAGTGATATAGCTCAGGCCACGCATAAATTACTTGAGGTAGCGGTTGTAGCTGGCGAGGCACCTGATTTAGGAGCTGTTGAGGGGCTATTGGCAGATAATTTATTGACGAAAAATATCCCTGATCCTGATTTGCTTATACGCACTAGTGGTGAGCAGCGCATTAGTAATTTTTTACTTTGGCAATGTGCTTATGCAGAAATGGTTTTCACAGATGTCTTATGGCCAGATTTTGGCGCGAAAGAATTGCAGAGTGCTCTTGATGAATATTCTTCGCGTGATCGTCGTTATGGCGCTATATCCAAAAAACAATCGGAGGTCTAGGTTTTGTCTGCATCGCTTATTAAGAGAATATTATCATCTTTGGTGCTCGCCCCACTTGTCTTATTTGTTCTTTGGTATGGTAGTTGGCTGTTTATTATAATGATGGTAGTCACCTTTGCTGTGGCTATGTATGAATGGGCGCAGATGGTTAAAAACCTCAGCCGTGCACCGCTTTGGGTTGTGTTTGGATTGTTATATATAGGACAAGGATTCTTTAGCTTTTATATTATACAAAAAGAACTTGATTATCATATATTTCCAGTAATTATTACTGTTTGGGCAAGCGATATAGGTGCGTATCTATTTGGAAAAATTATAGGTGGTGCAAAGATGATTCCTAAAATCAGCCCTAATAAAACATGGGCAGGATTAGTAGGGGCAATAATTCTACCGTATGCATTTATGGTAATTGCCTATTATTTGAAAATAGATTTTTTACAAATGAAGGCGTTCACCTTATATACCCCTTATATATTAGTGGCCATAGTTATTGGAGTATTTGGTCAAATTGGCGATTTACTTATATCTTTTATTAAACGTAAGGCAAATTTAAAAGATACAGGGAATTTAATTCCTGGGCATGGAGGTTTGCTTGATCGTATTGATGCTCTTATACTTGTTTCCCCTGTGCTAATTATAACTATGATCATTTCGTTTATAATGGTTTGTGGTATTACTGGTTACGGTTGTGAATAAAAAGAAAATCACCATACTCGGCGTTACTGGCTCGGTTGGGCAGAGCACAATGGATGTGGTTTTGGCTTCTCCTGAGCTTTTTGATGTGCAAGCAGTTACAGCGAATAAAAATGTGGAGCTGCTAGCGGCTTCGGCGATAAAGTTGGGCGCTAAGTCGGCTATTATTGCGGATAAGAGTTTGGAGGGGGATCTTCAGGAATTACTCAAAAATAATGATATTAGTGTTGCCTCTGGCGCTAGGGCCATTGAAGATGCAGCAGCGCAGGATAATGATTTGATTATGGCGGCAATAATGGCTTTTGCAGGCTTAGTTCCTATAATCAGAGCATTAGAGCAGGGCACAAATGTAGCTATAGCCAATAAAGAGCCATTAGTCGCAGCAGGTGCGCAGATAATGGCTTTAGCGCGTGAAACTGGTGCAAAAATTTTGCCAGTGGATAGTGAGCATAACGCGATATTCCAAGTATTTGAGGAATCTAACCGCGCGGCAATCGATAAAATTATCCTAACGGCTTCGGGTGGACCATTTTTGAATTGGAATACAGATGATATTGAAAGCGCTACGCCAGAGCAAGCTTGTAAGCATCCTAACTGGGTGATGGGAAAGAAGATCTCCGTTGATAGCGCAAGCATGATGAATAAGGCTCTTGAGATTATAGAGGCGCATTATCTATTTGATATGCCAGCTGATAAGATTGAAGTGCTTATTCATCCGCAATCAATTATTCACTCTATGGTCGCTTATTGTGATGGCTCTGTACTTTCACAGATGGGCCCTAGCGATATGCGAGTGCCTATAGCTTCGGCTCTTGGCTGGCCTGATCGCATTGAAAGTGGTGTTGATAAGCTTGATTTTAGTAAGCTAAGCCAGCTTGATTTTAAGTCACCAGATTTTGATAAGTTTCCTGCATTACGCTATGCTTATAAATGTCTTGAGTTGGGGCAGGGTGCTTGTGTTGTTTTAAATGCGGCAAATGAAATCGCTGTGGCGGCATTCTTAGGCGGTAAAATAAAATTTGGTGATATTATGAAATTGATTGCTTATGCGATTGATGAGTTTTATCCAACTATTTCAAGCTCTTCTTTGATAACTATTGAAGATGTTGAAGAATTAGATAACAATACGCGTCTGGCTATACAGAATCGTATAAATGATAGATTTTTATAAGAAGAATAAAGGGTAATGTGCAGATGAATATTTCTGATATAATTCAAATGATTGGGCAAAATATATGGGTATATGGCGGTGCATTCGTCATTGTCCTAAGCATATTGGTGTTTGTGCATGAATGGGGACATTATATAGTCGCGCGCATGTGCGGAGTTCGTGTTCAGACATTCTCTATTGGTTTTGGTAAAGAGATTTGGGGTTTTACCGATAAATCCAATACTAGATGGAAGTTTTCCCTAGTGCCTCTTGGTGGTTATGTACAGTTATTTGGTGATACAGATCCAGCAAGCGCGGGTCATTCTGACGCTGTTGAGGGTGATGATGGCGAAAGCCGTGAAATGACAGAGGAAGAGCGTAAGGTTGCTTTCTTTACTAAGCCTATATGGCAGCGCGCTGCCGTTGTATTTGCTGGCCCAGCGATTAATTATATTTTTGCGATTATTCTTCTTGCTGGCATTTATGTTAGCTATGGTCAGCCTGTTTCTCCGCCAACTGTAGCAGCTATTATTGGCGGTAGTAGCGCAGAGGAATATGGGTTTGTTACCCATGATTATATCGTTTCAATT
Source organism: Alphaproteobacteria bacterium (assembly GCA_030639165.1). Classification (GTDB taxonomy): domain Bacteria; phylum Pseudomonadota; class Alphaproteobacteria; order Micavibrionales; family Micavibrionaceae; genus UBA1672. Next base: position 7,337 of record DAOWDF010000297.1, on the reverse strand, counting down.
GATGGTAAAAGTATAAAATCCTTTGGTGATATTCGCCGTGAGATGATGGTTGCTCTTGATGGAGAGAGGCATTTTGTTCTTCGTCGTGATGAACGGTTAATTGATATCTATGCAAAGCCAAAGTTTGTCGAGAATGAGGATCGTTTTGGTTTTAAAAGCTCGATTGGTGTTCTTGGTATTATTAGCGCAGAGCAGGGTATTCTAGTTAGTAAAATTAGTAGAATAGATGGTATAGCCTTTAGTGATACAGCTACTATTATTACTGAGTTGAAGCGTCGTATGGATACTACATTTACCATTAGTCTTGAACTTGGTGATTCCATTCAACTTCTAACTGTAAATCCTGTATCAAGATTGAATGTAGACCTTGGATCAGCAAATACTTTTGCAGAGGAGGCATTGTTCTTATCCAATAATCCAGCAAAGGCGTATACACCACATACAGTGATGACAGCAGTTCAGAGCGCTATACATGAGAGCTACGTGATGACGCGTAGCTCATTGGAAGCTTTGGGACAGATGATTACTGGTGTTCGTAGTGCAACCGAGCTAGGTGGTATAATTCGCATTGGAGCAATTGCAGGAGATATGGCGCAGCAAGGGATAGTGCCACTTATAATGCTAATGGCGTTGCTTTCTATTAATCTTGGGTTTATTAATTTACTGCCTATTCCTATGCTTGATGGTGGGCACTTATTATTTTACTTCTTTGAGACAATTATAGGCCGCCCCGTGCCAGAGAAGGTTCAAGAATATTCATTTAGAGCAGGCTTTTTTTTCCTAATTGGGATAATGGCTTTCGCAAATCTTAATGATATTTATCAGTTGATAATGTAATGGATTTTTCTCCTGTATTATTAGAAACATTGGTGGAAAATATATTTCTGTATGGATTTATATTTCTCCTTACTCTTGGCATCGTTATTACTATTCATGAGTTTGGCCATTACATAGCCGCGCGTATATGCGGGGTGCATGTTGAAACATTTGCTTTTGGTTTTGGACGTGAGGCCTTTGGCTTTGGTGGAGGCAAGTTTAAAACCAGATGGTCAATATGCTGGCTTCCAATTGGTGGATTTGTAAAATTATTTGGTGATGTCGATCCTAATAACCCAGTTGTATGGGATCATGAAAATGATTGTAAGAAGACGCTTAATAGTGAGGAGCTTAAAGTTGCTTTTTGTAGTAAAAATGTATGGCAGAGAATATTTATTGTTGCTGCTGGCCCTGCTATAAATATCGTTCTTACCTTCCTTATCTTTTATGTTGCATTTATTACATATGGAGAGCGCTCAAGGCCTTTAATTATTAATGCGTTATCCACTGACTCTGCTGCAAATGTGGCAGGGATTAAGCTTGGTGATATTATTCTTGAAATGGATGGTAAGAAGGTACGTCGCCTTGAAGATATTTATGATTTTACGATATATGAGAATCCACCTTTACCGCATAGCTATAAGATATTAAGGGGCGACGAAATCGTTAATATAGATTTTACAGCTAGGCGTGTGAAATATACCAATAAAAAGGGAGTAGAGCAGCATCATGGCCAGACTGGTATGCTGCATTTGCGCGCAGTTAGCTTAAAGGATATCAGCTCTGTTGGTGGCGTTGATACTTTGGATAATCCGGATAAAGCGCGCTCATTTATTATGCGGACACTTGGGAAGAATATCCTTATTGGGCTTCCTTATGAAGATGATAGGAATGAGAGAGTTGATCCATTCCTTATGACGTTCCCAGCTGACTTAAACACGCATTTAAGTGATATAGATGATGAGCATTATGATATTGCTTTCCTGATTGACCCTGATGTAGAATTTAAGGTGCGTTTATCCCCAGTTGAGGGAGTGTATAGGGCGTTACATTCTATGAATAAGATAATAGTTAATAGCTATAAACTTATGAGTGTTGCATATAAGGGCAAGACCGATGAGCCAGTTATCGGCGGAGTTAGTAGTATAAGTAAACATAGTGCGAATGCTGCTCAGGCTGGATTCTACGATTACATGATGTTTATCGCGGGGTTTTCTTTAACGATTGCGTTTATTAACCTACTGCCAATTCCTGCGTTAGATGGTGGGTATTTAACCTTTTATGTATATGAGGTTATTACAGGTCGGGCTGTTTCTGCGATGTTACAAAATATTGCAATGATAATAGGTGTGGTGTTTCTTGTAGGAATCATGATATATGCAAACGTAAGTGATCTTATTACTATGCTTAATAGTGAGTAGGTCAAAGTAATTATAAATAAACAGGCTAGATATGAAATTCTTAACATCCGCTAAATCTTACTCCTTATACTCAATGCTATTTCTTATGATGGTAGCGTTTTCTATTGATGCTTTTGCCGCCTCGTTAGTTAGAAAAATTGAGATATCAGGGTCGGAGCGTATAGAGCAATCTACTATTGCATCATATATGGATTTAAAAGTTGGTGATAAAATTGATGATAATGCAACGGATAATGCATTAAAGAGCTTATTCGCGACTGGCTTATTTGCGGATGTTAAAGTTAGTAGTGCAAATGGCGTAGTGTCTGTTTCTGTTGTAGAAAATCCAGTGATTAATCTAATTGAATTTGAAGGTAATGCTGCAATTAAGGATGCTGAATTACTATCTGAGATTAGTCTGCGTAAAAGGCAGGTATTTACGAGAGCTAAGGTTCGCTCTGATGTTGCGCGACTTTATCAAATTTATAGAAGGCAGGGGCGCTTTTCTGGCTCTATTCAGCCTAAGATAATTCGCTTGGATCAAAACCGTGTTAATCTGGTTTTTGAAATCCATGAGGGCGATATTACAAAAATTAAATCTATAAGATTTGTTGGTAATAGGAACTATGATGACGGTAAATTGCGTAATGTTATTAGTTCAAAGGAAAGTGCTTGGTATAGATTTATAAGTAATAGTGATCGCTATGACCCAGATCGTCTTTCATATGATCAGGAGCTGTTGAAGGATTTCTATTTGTCTCAGGGCTATGCGGATTTCCAAATACTTTCAGCTATTTCGGAGTTATCCAATGATAAATCTGACTTTTATCTAACATTTACAGTGGCTGAGGGATCGCGTTATAAGGTTTCAGGTTCTAAAATTAATTCAAGTATCAGGAATTTTGATTCCAATGTTTTGGACAGCTCCATAGTTATAAGAAATAACAAATGGTACGATTCAGAAGATGTGAAAAATTCAGTTCAGAAAATGACGGATCAATTAGGTGATTTACAATATGCTTTTGTTGATGTACGCCCAGATATTATTAAAGATCGGGAAAGTAAGACTTTAAGTGTTGTTTTCACTATTAAAGAAACGCCGCGTGTATTTGTGGAGCGTGTCAATGTAAATGGTAATATACGTACGTTAGATAAGGTTATACGTCGTGAGATGGAGATTGTTGAGGCTGATCCATTTAATCGCTCTAAGTTAGCTAAGTCAGAGCAAAATATTAGAAACCTTGATTTCTTTGAGAATGTTGATGTTCAGGTTTCTCAAGGTTCTGCGCCTGATAAGACGGTTGTTGATATTAACCTACAGGAAAAATCTACAGGTGAATTATCTATAGGAGCAGGGTTCTCTTCATCAGATGGGCCTTTAGCTGACCTTAGAATTAGAGAGCGTAACTTACTAGGTAAGGGGCAAGATCTTTTACTATCTACGACTATTGCAGGTGAGAAAAGTGAATTTAACCTAGCCTTTACAGAGCCATATTTCCTTGGGCGTGATATCTTAGCTGGTGGGGATGTATTCCACATTACCCGTGATTTGCAGGATGAAAGTTCGTTTGACCAGAAACGTAGTGGTGGTGGCTTGCGTATGGGCTATCCGCTTTCTGATAATTGGCGCCAGACGCTTCGTTACAAAATTGAGCGTAATGAAATTACAGATGTGAGTAGTGATGCTTCACGCTTTGTTATTGATCAGGCAGGTACAAGAACTACTTCTGCTGTATCACAGCGCTTGTTCTATGATACAAGAGATAGCTCTCAATTAACTACTAGCGGGACTACATATTGGCTTGATACTGAACTTGCTGGCTTAGGTGGTAATGCTAAGTACCTATCTGCAAAAACTGGTGCTTCTCATTATTACCCTCTTGCAGAGCGTTGGATTTTGAATGTATTGGCAGAAACAGGAGCTATACAGTCTTATGCTGATGCCGATGTTGAGATTAATGAGCGTTATTTCCTTGGTGGTCATTCATTGCGTGGCTTTGAGCGCTCTGGTGTTGGCCCAAGAGATGCTGTTACAAAAGATTCGCTTGGTGGTAACTTCTTCTATCGTGCCACAGCCGAAATGTCTTTCCCACTTGGTTTGCCTAAAGAGCTGGGCATTAAGGGACATGCATTTACTGATGCTGGTTCTTTGTGGGATATTGACGAAGTTGGTGCTGGCCTATTAGAGGAGAACTCTATACGTGCCTCAGCGGGAGTTGGCTTATCATGGAAATCACCATTCGGGCCAATTCGTCTTGATTTTGCAATACCTTATATAAAAGAAGACTTTGATGAAGAAGAGCATTTTAGGTTTGATTTTGGTACACGCTTCTAATATTAGCGCAAGTTTTATAAATACAGGGCATTAGAATATTATTTTGAAGGTTGGTATAAGTATGAGATTTTTTCTTTTAGCATGTTTATCATTGTGTATTTTCTCGACTGGTGCGCAGGCGCAAGTGAGTATTGCAGTGGTGAATATTGAGAGTATCCTAGGTGAATCAAAGGCGGCTATTTCGATTAAAAAGCAGGTTGAAAAGTACCGTAGGGCATTTCTTGGCGAGGTGAAAAGAGCTGAGGATAAGTTACGTACAGATCAACAAGCTATTGAAAAGCAGAGATCTGAACTTACTAAAGAGGAGCTTTTGAAGAAGGCTCAGGAATTTGAAGAGCAGCGCATTAAGGCTCGTAACTTGATCCATGCAAAAAAGACCAAGCTTGATGAAAGTTATACTGAGGCGATGGATACTTTAACCAAGACTATCTATGAAGTGTCACAGGAAATCGCGGATGAGGATGGCATAGACCTTATAATCACACGACAGAATATTATAGTGGGCAACATGTCGTTGGATATTACAAAAAAAGTTATGAAGCGCATGAATAAGAAGCTTTCCAAACTTACATTGAATATAAAATAGTTTAATATGGCTGACCCAATTTTTTTCAATAAATCAAAAAGCTATTCTGTTGCAGAAATAGTAGATCTAGTTGCTTGTGATATTTCTTGCGATACTGGGCATGATCTTATACTGGATGATGTTTGCGCTCTTAAATCTGCTAAGCCAAATCAATTAAGTTTTCTTGATAATATTAAATATAAGAATGATTTCTTGGAGACGGAAGCGGGTGCATGTTTTGTATCCCCTGCGCTGGCTAAGTTTGCACCAGATAATGTCATTTGTCTTATTAGTGATAGTCCATATAAGGCTTATGCATTAGCAGCTCAGTTATTCTACCCTGATGTATTTCCTAAAGGAGATATTTCGGATAAGTCTAATATAGGTAAGTCATCCATAATCGGTAAGGGTTCGTATATTGGCAACAATGTAGAGATTGGCGAAAATGTTGTAATTGGTGAAAATGTCTGGATTGAAGCTAATACGGTAATTGGTAGTGGTGTTAAGATTGGCAATAACTGCCATATAGATAGTAATGTTACAATTTCTCATTCAATAATTGATGAGCATGTAAGGATTTATGCTGGGGCAAAAATTGGGCAAGATGGTTTTGGTTTTGCTATGGATCTTGCTGGGCATGTAAAAGTCCCTCAGCTTGGTCGTGTAATTATTGGCTCTCATGTTGAGATTGGGGCAAACACTACGATAGATCGTGGTGCTGGGCCTGATACAGTTATAGGGCAGGGAACGTGGATTGATAACCTTGTGCAAATTGGCCATAATGTTGAAATTGGGCGCGGCTGTGTTATTGTCGCGCAGGTTGGTATTTCTGGATCAACTAAAATAGAAGACTATGTAGCTATTGGTGGCCAAGTGGGAATAGCAGGCCATTTGAATATTGGAATGGGCGCTAGAATTGGGGCACAAGCTGGAGTTATTGGTGACCTTGATGGAGGTCAGGAATATTTAGGATCGCCTGCAATGCCTAAACGTCAGTTTTTCAAGCAGGTTGCTGCGTTAAACCGCTTGATTAAAAAGAAAAAACGCGATTAATATAATCACAGAATAAATTATGAGGTAAATGAAGATGAGTGATGAAAATAAAACTATTTTTGATGTTAATCAAATTATGCAGATGATACCGCATCGCTATCCTATTTTATTAATTGACCGTGTACTTGAACTTGTTAAGGGTGAGAGTGCAGTTTGTTTGAAAAATGTAACTATAAACGAGCCTCACTTTGCTGGTCACTTCCCTGGATTTCCAGTTATGCCGGGAGTTTTAATCATTGAGGCTATGGCGCAGACTGCTGCTTTGGTTGTTGTTGATTTTTTAGGCGAGGAAGCACAAGGCAAGGTTGTTTACTTTATGTCTATTGATAATGCACGTTTTCGTAAACCTGTGACACCAGGTGATAGTGTGCATATTAGCGTAGAAAAAGTTCAGTCAAGAGGCCCTGTTTGGAAATTTAAAGGTGTTGCAACAGTCGATGGTAAAAAATGCGCTGATGCGATTTTTAGTGCAATGATCACAGATAAAGATTCTACTTCTTGAAACCTTTTGTAATAAAGAGTGAGTTGTTAGCTGCCATAGAAGTAGTTACTATCTAAGTATGAGTAAAGTAATATCTAAAAGATTGCCTATGACTAATAATATACACCCAACTGCTATAATAGAAGATGGAGCAACGATCGCAGCGAATGTGCAGATTGGTGCTTATTGCACTATAGGTGCTAATGTGACATTGGCTGATGATGTCGTGTTAAGTCCGCATGTGCATATTGAGGGTATTACTTCTATTGGAAGTGGTTGCAAAATCTATCCGTTTGCATCTATTGGCACACCTCCGCAAGATTTGAAATTTTCTGGTGAAAAGTCAGAGCTGATTATCGGAAGTAATAATACTATTCGTGAACATGTTACCATTAACCCTGGTACTGAGCATGGCGCAATGAAGACAGTTATAGGTGATAATTGCTTATTTATGATGGCATCTCATATTGCGCATGATTGCGTTGTTGGTAATAATGTTATTCTGGCAAATAATGCAACTTTGGCAGGACATGTTAGCGTTGGGGATTTTGCAGTACTTGGCGGCCTATCAGCTGTACATCAATTTGTTCGTATTGGCTCGCACGCAATTATCGGTGGTATGTCTGGCGTAGAAAATGACGTTATTCCATATGGTCGTGTTAAGGGGGAGCGTGCTTTTCTTGCGGG
>DAOWDF010000191.1 GCA_030639165.1 Alphaproteobacteria bacterium | reverse complement strand
TCACGCGCATATCCAAAAGTAGCTGCGTTGGGGCTATTAGGATTATCAGGATTAATGTCTTCATTTCTTACATGCTGGAATATCTGGCTGCGCTTTTCATAGGTGTTTTTAAGGTCAGATAACGAACCAGGATTTCCACCGGCGTTTAAAATATTAAGCGTGTCTTGCCAATTTTTAGGGCTATATCTCCTTAAGTTTTGCTGGCTTATATCATTAAGAAGATCACTCATTCCACGCGATCCAGTCATAGCCTTATACTGATTGTCTAAAGCTGTGATTTCTTGCTCGGCTTTTTGTATCAATTCGCGCATCCGTGCAAGCTCTTGGGTGCGTTGTATATAGCTAGCGGCATCAAAAGTAGGTATTCCCGACCCTTGAGCCGTGACTGTAGCGTAAGGATATAATGTAGTTATTACAGTAACTAACAGTAATGTTCTAATTTTATTCATCATGCAGCTTTCCTTTTCTCTTGAAAAATAGGAAGCCAATCTTCAGGGGAGTCACCTCCGTCTTTTCTTATCTTATTTAATAAACGAACCGTATCGGTTCGACTAGATAAAATGGCCAAAATATCGTCCATTCCTGATAAATCAAGCTTGGCAACTACGGAATGCTGTCCGTGTTTAATGAGAAATTCGTGGGCTGAACTATCGGTATTTTTTATGATCTCAAACTCTTTTTTTGTCAGTCCAAATTTTTTATATGCTTCTTCATTGGCCTTGTTATTTGGCATGAATATTTGTGTGGCACATTGCTCAATCAAGCTATCTGCAATTTTTGAATTTGCGGCATCGCTAACAGATTGAGAGCCAAATCCTACAAGCCCATTTTGCTTCCTTATGGTTTTTAGCCAGTCCTTAATTTTATGTTCAAATGCTGGATCGTCTAATGCCTTCCATCCTTCATCAATAAATAAAATCACTTTATCGCCATTAAATAATTCATCAACGCGATGAAACATATACATGAGGGCAGGGGTTCTGCTTATCGGATCATCCAAAATGGATGTTAGGTCAAAGCCTGTGAGCTGGCTATCAAGCGATAGCTGATCGCTGGCGTTATCAAATAGCCATGCTCGCTCGCCCTGTGAATGCCACGGCGCAAGTCTGGCTTCCAAAGAATTGGGCCCTGCGCGTTCATGACCACGGAATAAATCAGCAAGATAGCGCAAGCGTCTTTGATCTATTGGAGTTTTAAAATTTTGTTCGATGGCCTCGGCGATAATAGAGCGTTCATGAGGGGATAATTCACTCCCATCAAAAGGCTTTAATAACTGCGCTAACCATTCACGCAAGAATGCCTTTTCTATCGCATTTCCGCTGCAATGTAGCGGGTTAAAGCCTGTAGGCTTTCCATGCTCTATAACGGCATAATGACCACCCATAGCGCGTATAAAGATTTCAGCGCCACGGTCTTTATCAAAAAATACTGATTTAGGTTTGAATTTTTGCGCCTGCGCCAGAAGGAACAATAACAGTACTGTCTTGCCTGATCCAGAAGGGCCAAACAGGTTAAAGTTGCCCAGATCATTATGGTGGAAGTTAAAGTAATAAGGCGCTCCTGATGTGGTTTCTAACATAGAAACATGCTCGCCCCAGTGGTTGTTATTCTCTTTGCCTGTAGGGAAGTTATGAAAGCTAGCAAATGAGGCAAAGTTTTGTGAGCTAATCATGCTTGTTCTTGCCTGATAGCTGAAATTTGCCGGAAGCTGCGACCAGTACGCCGCCTCCATATACATATCTTCTCTGATAGCAATAATGCCAATATCGCGTAATTGTCCGGTGATCTCAGATATGCCGTTATCAAGGGCTTTGGTGGTTTTACCCTTCACCAGCACTGATAATTGATGCTCTCCAAACACAATTCTACGGCTTTCTGCATCATCCATAGCGTCATGCAGGTCATCTTGTAACGAGATCGCGGCATCTTCTGCCATCTCCATTTGCCGTGCTACTTTTTTAAGGCTATCAAGGGCTTTAGGGCGTTCAACGAATGAAAAATGTTGTGTAACTACCATTTCAT